>JBBRHS010000349.1:0-3672 GCA_038222385.1 Acidimicrobiia bacterium | reverse complement strand
CCACCACAGGCCGCGTGGAGTCCGTGCGTCTCGGTCGGTCTCGGTCTGTCTCGCTTACCTCTTGCTGACCCTTGTCGTCGGTCCTGCGGTCCGGCGACTGCTCACCGCCGCCGGCGACGCATTGGTCGATGCGCTCCTCGCGGCGAAGTTCGCCGTCCCGTCGGCGGCCACGGTGGGCGCGGACCTGCGCGACCCTGACCTCGAATGCCGCAAAGGGCACCGCCGTTCTCGTGCATTCCAGCGCCGATCATCCTTCCGTCGGCGCTTACTCCCTCGCCGCTGCGGGTGCTGGGTGATGCAGTGGATGTTGCCGCCGCCGAGGAGGATCTCGCGCGACGCGATTCCAACCACGGCGCCACACGGATATTGTTCCGGGCAACCTGTTCCGTCGTGCGCGCCGCGGTCCGGTTCCCGATCGCGGCGAACATCCGAACTGCCTGGCGTCAGCTGATTCGAGCGCGGTCTGCTGGACTGTCGCGACGGCGTGGCTGAGGCGGGTCTACCACGGAAACGAAGAGGAGGGCGCTCGATGAGGGCGGAGACCAAACGGACGGCCTTCGACCGCCCGCAGCGCGCGATGGGCGTCGTCCAGCACCTCGATCGGGAAGGCTGGTACTGGCCGAAACACTTCGGCGACCCGATCGCCGAGCACCACGCGATCCGCAACGACGTCGGTGTCTGGGACGCGTCACCGCTGCGCAAGTGGGCGTTCAACGGCCCGGACGCGATGCAGGCCGTCGACCGCATCTTCACGAACGACATGCTGGGTCTCGAGATCGGGCAGGTCCGGTACGCGCTGTTCTGCGACAAGAACGGCAAGATGGTCGGTGAATGCACGGTCTTCAAGGCCGCCGACGACCAGTGCATCGCGGTCACCGGACTCGACTCCGATCTCGATCATTTCGCGGCGGCCGTCGACGGCCTCGCAGTCGAGATCGAGCCGATGACAAGGTCGACCCCGCAGCTCGGGATCAGCGGTCCCCGCTCGAGGGACCTCCTCCAGAACCTGACTGACGCCGACGTCTCGGGGCTCCGCTACTTCCGCTTCTGGCCGGAGCAGATCGAGGTCGGCGGCGTCGCCTGCTGGGTGTCGCGAACGGGCTACTCAGGCGAACTCGGGTACGAGCTGTTCTGCTCGCCCGACGGAGCGGAGCACCTCTGGGACGCGGTGGTCGGCGCTGGCGCGAAGCCCTACGGACTGGCGGCCGTCGAGACCCTCAGGATCGAGTCCGGGCTGATCTTCATCGGACGCGACTACTTCCAGCACGAGACGAGCCCGTACGACATGGGACTCGACAAGCTCATCTGTGTCGATAAGGCCGAGTTCTACGGCAAGGACGCGCTGGCTGCGGAGGCCGCGAGCCCGCCCAACCGGTTCGTCACCCTCGTCGTGGACGGACCGGTTCCCGCGTACGGCGCCGTCGTCACGAAGGGTGGCGAGCAGGTCGGCACGCTGACGAGCCCCTGCGAGAGCCCGACCCTCGGCAAGGTCATCGGCCTGACGGTGCTGTGCACCGACCTCGCCCGCGACGGTGAGAGCGTCGAGGTCGCGGTCGAGGGCGGGACTGCCCCTGCGACGGTCGCCCCAATGCCCCTCTACGACACCGAGAAGAAGCGCCCGCGCGCGTAGCCACTTCCGCCGCCCATGCCGAGCGCCACGGGCCGGCAGCCATCGGCCGCCCAAATGTCCGAGATCAGCGGCTTGCGCTCGCCAAGCGGACCTTTCCCGAGGAACGCCTCCGGACGCTGATTCGCTCACGCGCGCGCCACGGCCTCGATCAGATCGGCCGCGCGCTCGGTGCCGTTGGTGGTCCGGATGCGCGCAGACACCGCCTCCAACCGCGCACGAAGCGCGGCGTCGACGAGGAGCCCGTCGATGGCGTCGCGCAGCTCGTCCGCCGTGTGGTCGTAGGTCGGCAGACGGCGTCCGAAGCCCGTCTCGTGCACGCGCTGGGCGTTGTCGTGCTGATCCCAAAAGAGTGGCAGCAGCACCATCGGCTTGCCGTAGTGCAGGCACTCGGTGACCGTGTTGTTGCCGCCGTGCGTGATCACGAGATCGACCAGCGGGAGGAGCGACGGGTGCGGCAGAAATTCCGCGCCTGTCATGTTGTCGGCCAGCTCGAGCTGGTCGGCGAGCGGACCCATGCTCACGACGACGCGGTACGGAGCGTCGGCAAGCGAGGCGATCAGCTTGCGCATCAGCTCGATGTCGGCCGACCCGAGGCTGCCGAGGCTGAGATACACGATCGGCCCCGAGCCGTCGGCGAGGTGGTCCGGCAGCGCAAAGGGCTCGGTCGAACGCACGCATGAGTCGAGCCGCTGGAACGTCGAGGCAAGCGGGCGCTCGCGCGCGTAATCAAGCTCCCGCGGGTAGAGGTAGAGATTGAGGTACTGACTCTCGTTGATGAACTCGAGCCCGGCGAGGGGTGGCGCGCCTTGCTCCTGGCACCAGGCGTCGAACTCCGCATGGAGCGGGCCGCAGATGCGCCGGTACTCGGCCTGGAACTCGCTCCAGCCGTTACGATCGGCGGTCGGATAGCCGGAGAAGACCGGCGGCACCAGCGCGTCGGGTAGCTCGGCAGGGTTGCAGGAGATGGAGCGCACGTAGCGCCCGCCGCTGGTCAGCGTCGCCGGGAAGGCGCACACGTTGTCCTCGACCACCACGTCGGGCCGTACCTCATCGAGGATCTCGCGCAGTCGCGGCTCGACGTAGCGCGCGCCGTCGACGAGGGCCTGCCAAATGGGCTTGACGGAGCCCTCGATTGCCTCGATGGTCGGGCGACGGAAGACCGGCGCGACCTCGCGGATGAAGTCCTTCCAGAACTGCCCCGGTGCCTCATCGGTCGCGGGAGGCGGCCCGAGGCGCATGATCCGCTCCTCGAAGCCCCGGGCTTCCATCACACCGGCGAAAGACTCCTCGAGCACGAACACCACGCGGCAGCCGCGCTGGGCTAGCACGGCGCCCATACCAACGCAGTTGTTGGTCGGGCCGTAGGCGCCCTCGGGGAAGAAGACGACGGTTGGGTGCTCGCTCACGTGGTAGACCTCCGCTCAGGACGCGGGGACTGTAACCAGTCCGGAACCCTCGATGCGTGAAGATCTCGAGCTGTCCCCTCGCCGTGCAGTCTCGTGCTGCCTGCTGGCCTGGCGACATCCCGCCCCGGCCATCGCCGGTCGCTGTCGATCCCATCGGGCTTCCTGACTCGCCGGTCGTCGAAGGGGCCCGGTCGGTTGCCAGCGTTCGACCGGGCTCGGAGCGCGGACTGATCCAGCGTCTCGTACCTCGAACGGCGCTGCTAACGGATTCCGGTGTCGACGTCGAGTGTCACGGGCACGATGGCCGATGCGAGCACCGTCGCCTGCTGTGGTGTGACCGACGGCGGTGCGCCCTCGGTGAGACCGCGAAGGGTGTAGGAGCCTGGAGCGAGCTTGACCGCCACGGCTGCTCCGGTGTCGTCGGTCGTGCCGCGGGCGGCGATCGCACCGTTCGAACCGACGACGATGAACGTGATCGCGATCGGGCGCGGTGCGGTCACTTGATGTGAACGCTGACGCCGAGCAGGACGAGCGGCCAGAGCGCGACGGCGAGGGCTGCGGATAGGAGCGGCTTCGCCGCGTCCAGGTGGGCCAGGTACTTGTGTGAGCTCGCCACGACGAAGCCGATGATCAGGT
>JBBRHS010000348.1:0-3676 GCA_038222385.1 Acidimicrobiia bacterium | reverse complement strand
TTGACCCAGAGCTGCAGGCCGTGGAACAGGCCGCCGCTCACGACCAGTTCCTCCGGCGGCGTCTCGATGTGGAGGACGCCCCCACCCGCGGTCATCCACTGCGTCGCCCCGTCGGTGATGCTCCCGCCACCGCCGTGGGAGTCCTGGTGCAGGAACGTCCCGTCGATGATGTAGGTGACGGTCTCGAACCCACGATGCGGATGCCAGTCGGTCCCGCGGGGCTCACCGGGTGCCCAGTCGACCTCGCCCATCTGGTCCATGTGGATGAACGGGTCGAGATCGGCGCGGTCCACGCCCGCGAACGCTCGGCGCACCGGGAACCCCTCGCCCTCGAACGCTCGCGGACCGGTGGTGACCGAACGGACCGTCCGGTCGTGGGCCTCGGGGCCGGGCTCGGGGATCTTCGGGAGGGTCAGGGTGTCTGCGGTCACTGCGGGCCTGGGGCCGGCTCCTCGATCGTTGCGTATGCAACTAGTGCAACGCCGGTGAGACCCCCTTGTTCCCGAGCGCCGGTTACCCGGCCAGGCCCAGGTGCTCCCAGAGGAACGGCCCGAGTTCCGGGGTCCACCAGGTTCCGCCGCCGCTCAGGTTGGTGGTGTGGCCGCTTCCGGGTTGGGTGACGAAGTCGCAGGTGTTCCCCGAGGCCCGGACGGCGGTGCACGTCTCGAAGGCATACGCCGAAGAGTCTCCGGTGGCCGAGTCGGTCCCGTAGTGGAACATCAGCACCGGAGCGTCGGTCGCCTCGAAGCCGACCAGGCCCGTTCCGATCCCGGGGGTGATGTGCGCCCCGGTCGAGACGGCTGCGGCAACCGCCGGCGTGAACGCGGCGAGGGGTCCACCCGGCGTGGGGTCGCTCGCGACCGCGACCCCGAGCGCGATCGCGCCGCCCGCCGAGAATCCGACCGCGCCGACCCGGCCGGAATCGATGCGATAGGTGGTGGCGTTCGCCTTGAGCCAACGGACCGACTCCATGGCATCGTCGATCGCACGCCCCGCAACGGTGAGCAGTCCGGCGCCCGCGATACTGGCCGGCGTACCGAGTCGGTAGCTGATCGACGCGGCTACATACCCGCGCTGCGCGTAGGTGCGGGCCGCATCCCGCATGTCGGCCCGGGTGCCTCCGGTGAATCCGCCCCCGTGTATCAGCACGATCGTCGGACGCGCAGTCGGCGTCGTGCCCGGCGGCAGGTAGAGGTCGAGCAGCAGCGCTTGGTTCTGCCCCTGCTCGTTGATCGCCTGGCCGTACTGGAGCCCGCCGATCTCCTGCAGTTGCGCGGTCGTGTACTGCACCGAGGAGTAGAGCCCGCTCGGCGGCATGGCCGGCGAGTCACGCAAGACCGTGGTCATGTACAGGCGGCCGTTGCCACAGGCAACTTCGCCGACGCCCATGTCGTCCCAACGGGCCTCGGTCAGCGCGGGGTCGTTCTTCCAGCCTTGCCAGATCTCGTTGGTGGCGGTCGCGCTCCGATTGTCGACCGGGACGTCGGGCCGGAGCGGAGCCGAGCCGACGAGCTCGTTCACCGCGGCGGCGGTCTCCTGGTCGTACTCCTCGGCCGCGTCGGGCGACGGCGTCACCGCGCCGCCCGTGCACATAGCCAGGGAATGCGCTCGCGCCGCGTCGCTGAGCACTTCTGACACCGCGAGTGCGGGTCGGCCGGCCGCGGCCCGCGTCTGGTTCACCTGGTAGGTGATCAGCTCCTCGCAGGCCCCGAGCACCAACATCGCGGCCGCCGCGATGACTCCGAGGCGCAGAGCGCGAGACCGAAACGTCTGTTCACTGTCCATGTGACTTCCCCCCAACGGTGCCGTGACTCTACGGCGCGGTGCGGCGAGAGGCGAGACCGTCGAGCCTGCCGATCGCAGGAACGTACGATCCGAGTCCGTGGGAACCTATCGCTGATCAGGTGCGCACGATCGAGGTATCCGGCGGAGCCGAGGGCAACGAGCTCGAGGGCACGCTGCGCGTCATCCTCTGGCCGCGCGGTCGCCACACCGGCACCGCGCGCAAGACGCCGCTGATGCGCGTCACCGACGGCGAGCGCTATGCGGTCGTCGGGTCGCTCGGTGGTGCGCCGAAGCACCCGGTCTGGTACCTCAATCTCCGAACTGACCCTCACGTCAGCCTGCACGACGGCGCGGTGGTTCGCGACGACACGGCACGCAGGTCGACGGAGCGGAGAAGGTTGTCGTGACTGGCTACGTTGCCGGCTACGCCTCTCTGTTCGACAGTCGGTCCAAGCGTTCGCAGCCAACCCGGACGCTGCGCTCGAAGGCCGGGCGGAACCGCTCCTGTCAGTGGAGACGCGCCGACGGTCGCGACCGCGAGTGATATCGTTGGATATCACTGGAGGTGGCCATGACCGACATCCTGATCCGAGAGGTCCCCGACGAGGTGTTGGCCGCGATCGACGCCAAGGCGAAACGAGTGGGTCTTTCCCGCTCGGCGTACCTCCGGCGAGCCTTGGCGCGCGAGCGCGTGCAGGACTCGGGGCCCGTCACGATCGATCAACTCGCACGCATGGCCACGCTCGCCACCGACCTCGACGATCCCGGCGTGATGTCCGACGCCTGGTCGTGACCACCTGGCTCATCGACAAGTCGGCAATCAGTCGGCTCCACCTCGCGGCCGACGCGCCGGATTGGGCCGAGCGAGTCGAGCGGGGCCTGGTTCGGATCAGCACCGTCACCCGGCTCGAGGTCGGGTTCTCGGCGCGATCGGCGAGCGATCATCGGACCCTGCTCCATGAGCCGCCGATTGCGTCGATGCCGGTCGAGTACCTCACGCCGACAATCGAGGACCGCGCGGTCGAGGTCCAGTCGTCACTGGCCGAGCGTGGGCAACACCGTGCCCCGTCGATCCCTGACCTGTTGATCGCGGCAACCGCGGAGCTGGCCGAGCTGACTGTCCTCCACCACGACAAGGACTTCGAGCTGATCGCTCACCTCACCGGGCAGCGTGTCGCGCGACTCGATCTCACCTGACCAAGATGGCCACCGACCCCTCAGAACGAGGGTGCCGCTAGCCTCTGAACCGGAGGAACAACTTCACGCGCCGCGGCGCAGCGGCAGTTCACGCTCACGGACTGCTTCAGCCGCGTAGCGCAGCGCCTCGGCGACGTCCTCGACCTCGAGGTCGGGGTGCTCGACGACCATCTCGTCGGCGGCCATCCCGTCGGCAACCATTGCGACGACCGTCGCCACGGCCCCGGTACCTGCGTGACGTCTCCAACCCGTCAGGCGGCGTTGGTGCGGTGGGGTCGACCACCGGGGTTGGCGAGGGCGCCGTGTTCGCGGGTCGGAGCGCACACCAGCGCTCTCACCAGGACTTTCGCGGTGGAGACGATGGGACTCGAACCCACGACTTCCTGCTTGCAAAGCAGGTGCTCTAGCCAACTGAGCTACGTCCCCGCGTTCCTCCCAGTCTCGCGCGCGGCGGAGCCGCCAGTGCCACGTCGGCTCACGCGTCGTCGAAGACCATGAGGGTGCCGCTGTAGCACGCGACCCAGACGTGACGGCTCGCGGCGTCGTAGGTGATGCCGATCGGGTGCTGGTTCGTGCCCACCGACTGGGTCTCGGTCATGTCGGCCGTGCGCACCTTGCTCATCGACGACGACTCGTAGTTGACGACGTAGAGAGCGGTGCCGTCGTCGGAGATGTCCATGCTCCGCGGCGCCTG
>JBBRHS010000347.1:0-3690 GCA_038222385.1 Acidimicrobiia bacterium | reverse complement strand
CGGGCGACATCGTCGTGATTCGCTACGAAGGGCCGAAGGGTGGCCCGGGCATGCGGGAGATGCTCGCGATCACCGGCGCGATGAAGGGCGCCGGCCGTGGTGAAGACGCCGCGCTCATCACCGACGGGCGATTCTCGGGCGGCACCCACGGCTACTGCGTGGGTCACGTCGCGCCCGAGGCCGTCGACGGTGGGCCGATCGCGTTCGTGGAAGACGGTGACCGCATCGTGATCGACGCGCAGGCGCACACGATCGACGTCGAGGTCGACGACGCCACGCTCGCCGAGCGGCGCAAGAGCTGGAAGCTGCCCGAACCCCGCTACACCAGCGGGTTCCTGGCCAAGTACGCCAAGCTCGCCCAGGGCGCCGAGACGGGCGCCATCACGAACTTCTAGGCGGAGCGGATCCGACCATCACAGCGGCCTGCTGGCGCCGGCGTAGCGGTCGCTGCTCGTGTCGGCGCGCTCGACGACGAGCCCCCACTCTGCACCCTTGGCTTCGACGTCCCAGCCGGCACCGATGTACATGACGACGTGCTCGCTGCCATCGGGGCCGTAGGCGAGCAGATCACCCGGACGGAGATCCCCGACTGCCACCGGGGTGCCCACGTCGAGTTGCGCGCCCGAGAAGTGCGGGAGGCCCACCCCGTTCTCGGCCCAGGCCCGCAGCATCAGACCGGAGCAGTCGTAGCTGTTGGGGCCGGCCGCGGCATAGACCCAGTCCTTGCCGACCTGGGAGAGTGCGAAGTACATCGCCCGCAGCGCCGGCGCCGGGGTGGCGGCCCAGATCGCCGCGAGTTCGGATCCGTCGGCGCCGGAGTTCGCGCCGAGCACCTCCGCGAGACGCCGCTGCTTCTCGTCGTGTTCGGCCTTCGGCGCCGAGGCGTCGAGGGCGGCACCGAAGGCGAGAACGAGAGCGTCGGCGTCGGTCGGCGCGGCCTGGGCGGCCGCAAGGGCGGCGGCGGCGCGGGCGGCCGCGAAGTCCGACGCGCGAAAGGCATCTCC
Organism: Acidimicrobiia bacterium; assembly: GCA_038222385.1. GTDB lineage: Bacteria > Actinomycetota > Acidimicrobiia > IMCC26256 > JANYLB01 > JANYLB01. The sequence goes on along the minus strand of JBBRHS010000347.1, from coordinate 2,686 downwards.
TGCGACACGCGCAGCCTTGGCGATCGGGCTCGGCCCGGGTGAGGCCGGGGTGACCGGACCCGACGCGCCGAGTGCCGCGTTCTCGAGCTTCGCCTTCACCGTGTCGAGTCGGCCCTGACTCGTAGCTTGCTCGTCGGCGTTCGCCTGGAGGGATGTCTCGGTCACGCGGCGCTGCTCGGCGAGCTCGACGAGCTCGCGCTCCATCGCCTGTATCCCCTGCTGGTCGGCCGTGTCGGCCGCATCGGTGAACTTCTCGAGTCGTTCGCCGCTGACCGAGGGCCGGAGCAGGTCGTCGATGCTCTCGCCGCTGAACGACTTCTTGTAGGCATGCACGGCGCGGTCTCTTCGGTTCGACCGGGTCTCCGCCAACTCGGTCTTCGTCGCCGCGGCCTCGGTGCTGTTCGCTTCGAGTGTCGCGAGCAGCTCGACGTGCCGGCGTTGCAAGCGCAGGATCGCGGTTTCGAGTGTCACGACCTCGGCGGCGGCTGCTGCGAGCGAGTCCGCGGGGGGCGCCGAAGGGTCGGCTGACGCCGGATCCGCGCCCACGGGGATGGGGCGAGCGACCGTGAGGCCGACGCTCAGGCCGGTGGCCAGGATCGCGGCGGCGAGGGCTCCGGCGAGGAACCGGCCGCGTCGCGGGCGGACCCTCGGGGAGCGTGCGTTGGGGTGGTCCGGTCGGGTGTTCAGGCGCACGCGTCTTCCCATCCGTGGGGGCGAACTCCGCATGCTAGACAGCTCGGAACCCCTGTTTCCTGGGCCGATCGGCCCAGCGACCCCGCCCGATGGCTGGTTCTGGAGTCACGGTGCCCGAGATCCTCGAGGTCGAAACAGCCCGGGCGCTCATCGGGGAGCGGGCGCTGGGGCGGGAGATCGGCTCGGTACTGGCCCCCGATGCCTGGTTCCTGAAGCGGGGCCTCACGGCCCGGGCGGTGAAGGCGGCGCTGTCCGGCCGCCGCCTCGTCGAGGCACGACGGCGGGGCAAGCTGCTGCTCGTCGACACGAGCGACGACGGACCGACGCTCGGCCTCCACCTCGGCATGAGCGGACGCGTGATCGTCGACGGTGAAGCGGCCGGAGACCCGCTGCTCTACGCGAGCAACAAGGAGAACCCGGCTTGGCACCGCTTCGGCGTCCGGTTCGTCGACGGCGGCTCGATGTCGTTGCGGGACCCACGTCGGCTCGGCGCAGTGGAGCTCGATCCCGACGAGACCAGGCTCGGACCCGACGCGCTGACGCTGACGCGGGCACGCATCGACGAAGTGGTCTCGCGCAGTCGCGCTCCGGTGAAGGCGGTGCTCATGGACCAGTCCCGCATCGCCGGCCTCGGGAACCTGCTCACCGACGAGGCACTCTGGCGGGCCGGCATCGATCCGGCCCGACCGGCCGAGTCCCTCGCTCCCGACGAGCGGGTCCGGCTCCATCGGGCGATCCGCACGACGGTACGGACCCTGGGCCGCCGGGGCGGATCGCACACCGGGGACCACATGCCCGCCCGCATCCCCGGAGGGATGTGCCCGCGCGACGGCGCGCCGATGCTGCGTCGCACCGTGGGTGGTCGCACCACCTACTCGTGTTCCCTCCACCAGCGGTGATGGCGAAAATCCTTGCATCCTGCCGTTCGATCCGTCAGGATGACGGTTCCATGTATTCTTTCTCCGCCACCGTTCTCGTAGTTACCTAGCGCACGGCGCTTCGGCGCGTCCGTGCGCTCTCCGCCCCTCGCCCCAGGCGAGGGGTTTTTTCTGTCCGTTTTCGGACACGACTCACTCACGACGACCCACCAGGATCAGGAGCAGCGATGAAGCTCACCGGGGCCCAGGCCCTCATCAAGAGCCTCGAGATGGAAGGGGTGGAGGTCATGTTCGGCCTCCCCGGCGGTGCGATCCTGCCCGTCTACGACCCGCTCATCGACTCGTCGATCCGCCACATCCTCGTGCGCCACGAGCAGGGCGCGGGGCACATGGCCGAGGGGTACGCCCACGCGACCGGTCGTCCCGGCGTGGCGATGGTCACGAGCGGACCAGCCGCCACGAACATCGTCACCCCGCTCGCCGACGCCTACATGGACTCCGTGCCGCTCGTGGTCATCACGGGTCAGGTGCCCTACGCCGCGATCGGAACCGACGCGTTCCAGGAGTGCGACACGACCGGCATCACGATGCCGATCACGAAGCACAACTGGCTCGTCACCGACGCGTCGGAGATCCCCGACACGATCCGCGAGGCGTTCCACGTCGCGACCACGGGTCGGCCCGGGCCTGTGCTCGTCGACTTCCCCAAGGACGTCGCCACCCAGATGATGGACTGGTACTGGCCCGAGAGCGTCGACCTCCCCGGGTACAAGCCCAACACCAAGGGCCACACGAAGCAGATCAAGGACGCGGCGCGCCTCATGGGCGAGTCGGAACGACCGGTGCTCTACGTGGGTGGCGGCATCCTCAAGGCCCGTGCGGCCGAGGCGCTGCGAGAGCTCGCCGAGCTCACCGGGATCCACGTGGTCACCACACTCATGGCCCGCGGCGCGTTCCCCGACGACCACCCGCTGTGTCTCGGGATGCCCGGGATGCACGGCAACTACACCGCGATCACCGCCATGCAGAAGGCCGACCTTCTCATCGCCCTCGGCTCACGCTTCGACGACCGGGTGACCGGCAAGGTCGGCGCGTTCGCGCCCGACGCCAAGATC
>JBBRHS010000346.1:0-3701 GCA_038222385.1 Acidimicrobiia bacterium | reverse complement strand
CCGTCGATCTCGACGCCGTCGCCCTTGCGTCCGACGGGCCACAACCGGGAGTGCGTCCGGCCACAGGGGCACGGCACGCGAGTCAGCTTCACCAGGTCGTCGGAGCGGTACCGGATGAGCGGAGTCGTGCGGTTGACGAGCGCGGTCGCGACGAGCTCACCCCGTTCGCGGTCGCCGACCGGTTCGGTGCCGTCGGGATCGAGGTTCTCGACGAACGTGTCGTCTTCCCAGAAATGCAGACCGTCGTGTTCAGGACACTCGAACGCGGTCCCGACGTCGCCGACCCCGGTGTGTTCGAACAGCGGCACCCCCCAGCTCTCGACGACAGCTCGGGCGCGGGCGCCGAGCGGCTCGCCCGCCTGCACCATCGCCCGGTACGACGAGAACACGTCGGCCGGGTCGAAGCCGCCCTGCTCGCACGCCTCCGCGATCGCATGCACGATCATCGAGCTGAGGCTGTAGAGGCCGGTCGGTCGGAACTCGAGCGAGAGCTCGCAGAACCGGATCATGTCGGCGGCGTCGTAATCGCAGAGGATCGGGGTCGCGCCGAACTGCTGCACCATCCCGAACGCGGGGCCCCGGAAGGTGAAGATCACGACCATCACCCGGTCGCCCGGCCGCATCCCCATCATCCAGAGATCGCGCGACAGGCCGGCGGGCACCGGACCGCCCGACGCGCCCCAGTGCTGGGGCTGGAGCGTGGGCTCACCGGTGGTGCCCGACGACGACAGGATCGTGGTCACCTCGTCGACTGGCACGCACAGCAGGCCCGCGTAGGGGTCGCCGCGGTCCTCCCGCCAGTGGCGGAGTGTCTCCTTGTCGGTGAACGGTGCGCGCTCGGAGAAGTCGGCGAGGGAACGGATCTCGCGCGGGTGGACCCCGGCCTCCTCCCAGACCGACCGCACGAGCGGCGAGTGCTCGTACGCGTGCGGGAGCATGAGCAACAGTCGTTCGAGCTGCATCGCGTCGAGGTCAGCACGCGACCGCGTCTCGGCGACCTCGTCGAAGTACGGCTCCGGTGAGCTCACACAACACCCAGGGCGGGGAGGGCGAAGCGGAGCACGGCCTCACGGGCCGCGACCACGTCGACATCCGACGACGGATCGGAGAGGTGCTCGTCTACGAGCTCCCAGGTGAGGGCGCGGATGAAGAGCGCGTCGCGAGCGGGATCGGTGGCCGGGAAGGTGCCGTCGGCGAGTCCCGACGCGAGCACCGCCTCGAGTGGATCGGTGAGCGCGGCGCGGATCGCGGCGAACTCGGTCGGGAACTCCTGCTGGAGCGGGACCGCCCAGCTGAACATCGCGCGGGTGCGTTCGCCCCGGCGGGGCTCGAACCCGGCGGCGAGCAGTTCGTCGATCCAGGCCACGAGCGCTTCGGCCGGATCGGACGCCGCGTCGAGTCGACGTTGCAGGAGCGGGTTGTAGCGCTGCACCTCGTGCTCGTAGATCGCCAGGAGCAGGTCGGACTTCGACGTGAAGTGCCGGTAGAACGCTCGAGTCGAGAGCCCGGCCTCCGAGAGCACCTCGGCGATCGTCATCTCGGCCGCGCCCTCGCGGCGCAGCACGGTGAGGCCGGCGGCGATCAGCTGCTGGACGTCGTCACGGGCGCGCGTCTTGGCGGCCTCGACCGCGCGCTCCACCGCCCGATCCGCGACTCCCCCTGCTCCCCCGGCCATCCTCTGAGAATAGGGTGCTCATCCGTGAAACGTCAATGTTCATCTGCGAGAACTGTTGTTACACTCCCCTGATGACCGACGTGCCGATGACCGACACCACGACGAGCGAGCCCGCGATGGCCGAGACGTACCGCGGTGAGACCTTCATCTCGACTGATGCCCATGTGACCGAACCCATCGACCTCTACGCGGAGCGGGTCGACCGTGCATTCGGCGAGCGGGTGCCGCGCATCGCCACCACCGACGACGGCTGGCGCACGCTGCTCGTCGAAGGTCTCCGCCCCCGCAAGCTCATGAAGGCCGACGAGCGCGAGTTCGCGATCGTGGGCGACTGGGAACCCGTCGACCGGATGCGCGATCAGGCGAAGGACGGCGTCACCGCCGAGGTCATCTTCCCGACGTTTGCGTTGCAGGCCTGCTTCGCACCCGACGACGCTGCGCTCCAACTCGCGCTCTGCCGCGCCTACAACGACTGGGCCGGTGAGGTGTTCGGCACCGAGGACCGCCTGCTCGCGGTCGGGCTCGTCCCGATGCTCGACATCGACGGTGCGATCGACGAGGCGCAACGCCTCGCGGCGGCCGGCTGTCGGGCGCTCTTCCTCCCCGCGCGCGTCCCGCAACGGCCCTACAACGACGCGGAGTACGACCGCTTCTGGGCCGTCGCGCAGGACCTCGGCCTGCCGCTCACGTTCCACTCGGGGACCGGCCACGAACCGCGAGTGGTCCGAGGCCCCGGCGGTGCCGTCGTCAACTACATCCTCGGCGCGCAACTCGACGGCCCGATGGTGCTGCTCATGATGGCCGCGGGTGGCGCGCTCGACCGGTTTCCCGGCCTCGAGCTGGTCACGGTGGAAACCGGCGCGGGCTGGCTCGGCTGGATCATGACCCAGGCCGACTCGATCTACGAGGACCACGACGCGTTCGCGAAGCCGAAGCTGTCGATCAAGCCGAGTGAGCTGATCCGGCGCCAGTGCCACGCCACCTTCATGTACGACCCGGTCGCAGTGAACAACCGTTCGATCACCGGCGTCGACACGTTGATGTGGGGCAACGACTACCCCCACCCCGAGGGGACGTGGCCTTCGTCGCAGGAGGTCGCGGCCCGGCAGTTCGCCGACGTATCCGACGACGACCTCCACGCGATCGTGGCCGGCAACGCGGCACGGGTGTTCGGCTTCGACCTCCCGGCGCGGGTGTGACCGAGTTCCTCGCGGTCGTCACCCCGAACGCCGACGTCGGCCCGCAGGACCCGGCGACCGCCACCCCACCACGCGTGCCCGGCTCGGCCCGCCGGACCAGTTCCGTCGACATCACCCGGCCCGAAGGCCCCGGCGGACCGATCGTCGTCGAGGGTCACGCCCGCGACGCGATCACCCTCGCCGCCGACCTCCCACCCGTGTGCACCGACGTGACCCTCCGGGCGACGCTCGACCCGTTCCAGGAGATGGTGCGAGTGGTCGCGGATCCACCGGAACCCGCGCTCGCGACGCTGGTCGGTCGGCGCGCGGTGTCGGGCTTCCGTGCCGCGGCCGCCGACGCGGTCCCCGAGCATCGCCGGGCCGCGAGCCTCCTCTACCTCCTGCTCGACGACCTCCCGGTCGTCACGCTGGTCTCCGGCTACGCCCTGCAGCGCGCGGGGTTGATCGCCGAGGCACCGCGCGCCGTCTACGAACCCAGCGTCGACCTCTGTGCGGGCTGGGCCGCCGAGGCGACGATCATGCGCACGGTCGACGAGCAAGGCACCCCGCCGATGACGCTCGGACCACCCGCACCGGCGCTCGACCGACCCGATGACCCCGACGGGTGGCATCGGATCCCCGCGGCCACGCCCCGGACGGTACGCCGCCGTCGCCGGATCGACGTCGGGTTCGGCGACGAGCTCGTCGTCGACGCGATGTTCCGCGACTCGCACTTCGACGACGACGGGAACGAGTCGGCGGTGCACGAGTACGGACTGCATGCCGTGATCGATCCGGAGACCCTCGTGGTCGCCGAGATCCGGGCCACTCCCCGCGTGCTCCCTTAC
>JBBRHS010000345.1:0-3702 GCA_038222385.1 Acidimicrobiia bacterium | reverse complement strand
TCCCGGATCCGCCGTGCCCGACGAGGGCGACGTTTCGGATCCTGGCCGTCGGGAAGCTGGCCGTCGGGAAGCCGGCCGCCGGGAAGGTCCGCACACCCAACCCCCTCCACCCGTTCCGGCGCTCGGACGAGCGCCACCGGGTCTCCAGGCGAGTGTAGGCACCCTGTCGAGCACGCGTCCCGGACGCGAGGTCCCGTGCTACCGTTTACGCCACGCCATGAAGGGACCACACTCCGTGACGGCCTGTACCTCCGGCCTCGTTCGCGGCCTCGCTCCGGGTCTTGCACCCGCCCGAGCCTCGGGCAGCACCGATGCTTGATGCGCGCCTCCGTACCGGAGTCGGCAAGGCGCTCGCGCCCGTGGGCAAGGGCCTCGGCAGCATCGGCATCACCGCGAACATCCTCACCGTGGTCGGTCTCGTCTGCTCCGGGCTCACCGCCTGGCTCATCGCCATCGGCGAGTTGCGCTGGGCCGTCCTCGGGCTCGTCGCGAGCGGATTGATCGACCTGCTCGACGGCAGCGTCGCCCGTACCAGCGGTGAGGCGAGTCCGCGCGGCGCGTTCTTCGACTCCGTCACCGACCGGGTCTCCGACGCGATGGTGTTCGGCGGGTGCGCGTGGTACCTCGCGAGCGAGAGCGCGCACCTCCCGGTGCTCGCGTTCGCGGCCGCGGCCCTCGCGATGCTCATCTCCTACGAACGCGCCCGCGCCGAGGCGCTGGGCTACACGGCCAAGGGTGGCCTCATGGAACGCGCCGAGCGCATGGTCGTGCTCGGTGTCGGACTCACGTTCAACATCCTCGTGCCCGTGCTGTGGTTGATGGTCGTGCTCATGACCTTCACCGCGATCCAACGGTTCGTGGTCGTGTGGCGTCAGGCGAGTGACGCACCGGCCCCACGCGTCCGGCGGCTCCGGCTCGTACGTCACCGCCGCGCCGACGACGAAGAGCTCGGCCTCGTGGCCGGCGACGAGGGCCGCAGCCTCACCGCCTGGTGGGACGCCCGGCGGGCGGCCAGCGGTCGGGGCGCAGAAGGACGCGGTCCGACCCACACGCGAGCCGCCCGGCGCCGCACCCGGCCCTGAAGCGGTGCCGCACCCGGCGTACCTCGCCTACCGCAGTGCCGCCGCGCTCGCGCAGGCCCTGCCGGCCCCGGTCGCGGAACCGATCGCACGGGCGCTCGGCCGGGCCGCGGCGCTCGTGATGCCGGGTCGCCGGCGAATGATCGAGAAGAACCTCGGGCGGGCCACCGACCGCCGGCTGCAGGGTGCCGAGCTCCGGCGGGCCACGAGCGAGGCGTTCGCCTCCTACGGCCGGTACTGGCTCGAGCTGTTCCGCCTCCCGCGTCTCGTCCGCGACCCCGCGTCGGTCCAGGCCCGGTTCGAGACCGAGGGCTTCCACTACATCGAGCAGGGCCTCGAAGGCGGCAAGGGCGTCGTGCTCGCGATCCCGCATCTCGGTGGTTTCGACTTCGCGGCAGGATGGTTCGCGGTGACGATGGGTCGTCCCGCCGCGGTGGTGGTGGAGCCGGTCGAGCCACCGGAGCTGTTCGAATGGTTCGTGCGCGTCCGACGCGACGCGGGGATGGAAGTGATCGCGCTCGGACCCGACGCCGGGCCCGCGGTAGCCCGGACGTTGCGGGCGAACTCCCCCGTGTGTCTGATGTCGGATCGCGACATCACGGGCGACGGCGTCGAGGTCGAGTTCTTCGGGGAGTCGACCACGCTCCCGGCCGGGCCGGCAACCCTCGCGTTGCGTTCCGGTGCACCGCTCATCCCCATGGTCGTCTACTTCCGCCCGCGCCGCGGCCACTTCGCCCGGATCGGTCCGCCGATCCCGACTGAGCGGGAGGGTCGCCTCCGCGAAGACGTCGCCCGCATCACGCAGCTGGTCGCGCGGCGATTCGAGGAGTTCATCCGCGCCGAGCCGACGCAGTGGCACATCATGCAGCCGAACTGGCCGAGCGACGAATGAAGCTCCGCACGAGGGCCCCAGCATGAAGATCGCGATGATCTGTCCGTACTCGCTCTCGATCCCGGGCGGCGTCCAGGGCCAGGTCCTCGGGCTGGCGCGTGCGCTGCGGGAACTGGGTCACGAGACCCGGGTCCTCGCCCCGTGCGACGGACCGCCGCCGACGCCGTTCGTGATGTCGGTCGGCCCGAGCACCAAGGTGGAGAGCAACGGATCGATCTCACCGATCGCGCCGGGCAAGGTGGCCGCGCAGCGCACGCTCGAGGCGTTGCGCAGCTTCGCGCCCGATGTGATGCACCTCCACGAACCGCTCGTCCCGGGGCCGACGACGGCGGCGCTGCTCGGGACGAAGATCCCGTCGGTGGGCACCTTCCACATGGCCGCGGAGCGGCGCGACAGCTTCTACCGGTACCTGCACAAGCCGGCATCGGGCGTCGCGAAGCGACTCACGATCCGGACCGCCGTCTCCGAGGACGCCCGCCGTACCGCGCAGGAATCGCTCGGGGGGAGCTACTGGGTGCTGCCGAACGGGGTCGACGTGGTGCCGTTCGCGAAGGCCGAACCCTGGCCGTCGACCCTTCCCGCAGTGCTGTTCGTCGGGCGGCACGAACCCCGGAAGGGCCTCGGCGTGCTCCTCGACGCCTGGCGGGAGATCGAACGGGACGCAGTGCTATGGGTCGCGAGCGACGGCCCCGAGACTGTCGCGTTGCATGCACGCGGGGTCGCCGCGGTGGAATGGATCGGCCGGATCACCGACGACGAGAAGGCTCGCCGGATGCGCGGCGCCGCGATCTTCTGTGCGCCGGCGATCTCGGGTGAGTCGTTCGGCGTGGTGCTACTCGAGGCGATGGCGGCCCGGACGGCAGTGGTCGCGTCCGACATCCCCGGCTACCGCAACGTCGCCCGCCCCGATGTCGAGGCGCTCATGACCGCGCCCGGCGACGCGCAGTCGTTGCGCCACGCACTCCGACGCCTGCTCGACGATCCCGACCGTCGGGCCGAGCTCGCCGACGCGGGTGAGCGTCGGACGGCCCAGTTCTCCATGCTCGGCCTCGCTGAGCGTTTTGTGCCGGTCTACGAGTCGGCGGTGGCGTGCGCTCCCGGGGACCGGAGGTCGTAGACTCAGCGAGTTCCCATCCGCCCGGCCAGGAGCCAGCGCGTGATCCCTGCTCTCATCGTCGTCGCGATCGTCGTGATCGTGGTCGTCATCGTCGTCGTCATGTACAACGGCCTGGTCCGGTCTCGGAACCGGATCGACAACGCCTACTCCCAGATCGACGTGCAGCTGAAGCGTCGCTACGACCTGATCCCGAACCTGGTGGAGACGGTCAAGGGCTACGCCGCGCACGAGAAGTCGACCTTCGAAGCCGTCACTGCCGCCCGGGCCAACGCGCTCAGCGCGCAGGAAGGTGGGTCGCCCGCCCAGCAGGCCCAGGCGGAGAACGCACTGACCGGCACCCTGAAGAGCCTGTTCGCAGTGGCCGAGGCGTACCCCGACCTCAAGGCGAACCAGAACTTCCTGAACTTGCAGGAGGAGCTGACCTCCACCGAGGACAGGATCGCCTACGCGCGGCAGTTCTACAACGACAGCGTCCTCACCTACAACAACAACATCCAGACGTTCCCCCGCAGTCTCATGGCGGGGATGTTCAACTTCGACGAGCGCGAGTACTTCGAAGGCGACCCGGAGGCCACCGGCCCCGTGAAGGTCGAGTTCTAGCAAGGTCGAGTTCT
>JBBRHS010000344.1:0-3708 GCA_038222385.1 Acidimicrobiia bacterium | reverse complement strand
CACCATGACGGCGACCAGACCGATTCCGGCGATCCGACCGCGCCTGACGAATTGATGGCTTCGACGCATCCGTATGTCGATGGGGCACCTGTCGGCAGGTCTTCCGGGCCGGTTGAGCAGAACTTCGCTGCGGCGGAACCTCAGGCGGGTGGTTCGAGCTGCTCCATGAACTCGAGCACCATTGCCCCGGGAGCGCGCACGAATGCGATGCGCCGCACCCCGAACGTCGGGCCCCGGACGATCTCCGGCCCCCAGATCACCTCGTGGCCCTCGAGCTCACGGTCGAGGTCGTCGGTGAAGAGCGCGGGATGGAGGAACCCCTCGGCAGGGAGGTCGACCTCGGCCTCGTAGATGGCTCGGGTGAAGAGCGTGAGGTGCAGCACCCCGAGGTGCACCTCGGCGCGCTCCGCGCCCTCCCACTCCATCCGAGCGCCCACGACGGCGCCGGCACGCTCGTAGAAGGCCAGCGCGGCGTCGAGGTCGGCAACCTTCACCGCCAGGTTCGCGAGCCCCGTGACCGCCATGGGCGCACGCTACCGCGTCGCCGCCTAACCTGACGCTTCTGTCAGGTATGCGGGCCGAGTTCGAGGGAGCATCGATGGATCGGGTGCGGATCGGGATCATCGGGACCGGCAACATCGCGCCGATGAACGTACGCGGGTACCTCGGGCATCCGCAGTGCGACGTGGTGGCCGTGTGCGACACCCGCCGCGAGAAGGCCGAACGCATGGCCGCCGCGTGGGGTGTCGACCGGGCCTACGACTCGATCGACGCGATCCTCGCCGACGACGAGATCGACGCGGTAGAGATCCTCACTCCGACCTTCCTCCACCGCGACCACGTGATCGCAGCCGCGCGGGCCGGCAAGCACATCTCGTGCCAGAAGCCGATCGCGAACTCGGTCTCCGAAGCGCGCGAGATGATCGCCGCGTGCGAGGAGGCCGGCGTGGTGTTCCGCGTCACCGAGAACGCCTTCCACTGGCCCGCACTCGTCAGGGCGAAGGAGTTGATCGCCGCCGGGCGGATCGGCACGCCCACCATGATCCGCATCAAGACCGTCGTCGGCCGGACCGATTCGGAGTTCCAGAACACGCTCGACCCCGAGGGCTACATCTGGCGCTTCAACGACCAGTCCCCCGGCGGGCACCTCTTCGACGACGTCGTGCACAAGTACGCCACCGCGTTGTGGCTCACCGACGACGACATCCGCAGCGTGCAGGCCGTCGTCCGCAAGGGACCGCTCTTCTTCGAGGCGCCGATGGCCGCGATCTGGGAGTACGGGCGCGACGATCTCCTGGGGATGATGGAGGTCACGTACGCGCCGAACATGCTCATTCGCTCCGACCATTTCGGCGCCGACGAGTTCTTCGAGATCCAGGGCACCGACGGCTACGTGTGGGTCACCTGCCTCACCGGTCATCTTCTCGATCTGCCGCCGGTGATGCTCTACGAGGCCGACGGCACCCAGACGAACTACGCGGTCGACACGCACTACGACGTCAGCTTCGCGAGCGCGTCGAAGCACTTCGTCGACTCGCTGCTTGCCGGCACCGAGCCCGACATGAGCGGTGAGCTCGCGGTGAAGGTCCTCCAGCTCTGCTTCGCCGTCTACCAGGCGTCGATCGACCGCGGTCCGGTCGATCCGGCCACGATCGACACTGCGGTGTCCCCTCCGTGGTGGCCGCCGTCGCCCGAGCTCCTGATGCAGGAGGCGATGGAGATGGGTGAGAACCTGCGCAAGCGCGCCTAGGGCCTAAGCGCCGGTTGAACAAGGCGGGGCGCCGACGCCGGCGCCCGCCTTGCGTTCGAACACGTAGTCGAGCAGGCGGCGACCGAAGTCGGACGCGACCACGACGTCCGACGGATCCGCTTCGACCCCGTTGAGGAGCTGCAGGCGGAGGACGTCGCCGCGGCGCAACTCTGGGATCACCGCACCGAAGAAGAAGCCGAGGTCGTCGTGGACGGCCCGGGGAAGATGGGCCGTGGCAGGGTCACAGAGCGGGAGGTCGAGGTACACGCAGTCGACTCCTGCGGCCGCGAGCCCGCCGACGGTCGCGTCGAGCACCTCGACGAGATCGTGGCCCATCGTCGACACGGTGATGGTCGCGTCGTCGTGCTCCGTGTCGACCCCGACCACGAGGTCGCTGCGAGTCGCGACGGTGAAGCTCGCATCGGCGTGGACGATCTCGCGGGGGAGGCCGACGTGCGCGTACAACTCCGCGAGCGCCTCGCGATGGAAGCCGGGCGCGTGCACCGGTTCGTGCCGCGGTTCGTTGGTGAGCAGGTAGAAGAGCGCCGCGCTCTGGCGACGGCCGGCGGCGACGACCGGGTCGATACCGATGTAGTCGACGCTCGCCGGGATGTACCCCAACAGGAACCCGGTCTCGTGCGCACCGAGCGCGAGGTTGGCCTTCTGACTGTAGGGGTGCGCCGCGGTCGCCTCGCTGTACATCCCGAGCAGACCCGATGCGCTGGCCCACTCGGCGAGATGCCGCTTGAGCGTCGTGAAGAGGTGGTGGCTCCGGAAGCGGGGATCGACGACCGCCTGGCCGGCCTCACCCACCGGCGCGGTCGCGTCGTGACGGCCCAACGCGAGGTGACCGACGATCTCGCCGCCGTCACCCCGGTCGGCACCGGCCACGCCGACCACCGACCGCAACGTGGCGGCTTCGATGCGCCGCCCGATCTCGTCGGGGTCGTAGACCCAGCGGGCGTCGTAGGTGTCGCCGTAGCAGCGCTCGATGCAGGCGGTGAGGGCCGCACCCTCGTCCCGGCCGAGGAACCGGACGTCGATCGGCGTGTCGGGATCGACGGCGTCGAGGGCAGTCGTGGAGGCAGGGGCTCGGCTGGGCATGGGCCGATGCATCGTCAACCCGGCCGCTCGAGTGAAGTCCCGACCCCGAAGGTGGCCTCGGGGCGTTGGTGTCCCACCCCTCCGGCATGCTCAGGACAGCACCGACTGCGAACTACATTCGTGTGATTCACCGGCAGTCGGCCCCACCGAGAGGAGCCCGACATGGAGAACCTGCAGATCGCCTTGGTGCACGCAGAGCCGTGCCTGTCGTTCGTCGACGACCTCGAGATCCCCGGTGAGCTCTGCGAAGCCTGCGGCTGGCTGGTCGACGACCACGCCGTTCCCGCGGCCGCGTAGCCCCGCGCCGCCGAAGATCTCCGTCGTCTAGGCGCTGCGCCGCTTCTTGGCGGCCGGTGTCTTCTTGGCCGCTGTCTTGCCCGTGCTCGCGGTGGCCGACTTCTTGGCCGCGGTCTTCTTGACCGGCGCCTTCTTCGTCGTCTTCTTGACGGTCTTCTCGGCCGCCTGCTCGGTCGACGCCTTGTCGGCCAGCGCGTCGGCGTTGCCCGACCGCTGCAGGCTGGCCTCGAGCGCGGCCATGAGGTCGAGCACCTTCGCCGGTTCCTCCGACTCCGGTTCGGCCACGATCTCCTCGCCCGCCGACTTGCGTTCGATCAGGTCCATCAGCTGTTCACGGTACTCGTTCTCGTACTTCTCGGCGTCGAAGTCCTCGGCGAGCGACTCGACGAGCTGGCGCGCCATTGCCAGCTCCTTCTCCGAGAGGTCGGCGTCGGGTGCACCCCCGACCTCTTCGATCGGGATCACCTCGTCGGCGTAGCGCATCGTCTCGACACACAGGAGATCGCCCATCGGGCGGATCGCCACGAGGTGCTCCTTGCCCCGCATGACCACACGAC
>JBBRHS010000343.1:0-3718 GCA_038222385.1 Acidimicrobiia bacterium | reverse complement strand
GTCGTTGTCGAACACCAGCGCGCCGACCCGCAACGTGGTCGTCGCCTCCGCGGCCACCGCGAGGCCGACCATCGGCGCGAGCCGGGTGTCGATGAAGTGGTCGGGCATGAAGAGCGTCGAGTACCCGAGCCCCTCGATCCGGCGGGCATTCTCGCGCCACGCCGCACCGTCGGGCGAGTCCGACACCTGCACTCCGAAACGAAATGATCGAGTCACGCCCCGCAGCGTACGCAACCCCGCTGCGTTCGGCGCGTTTCGGTACCCAGACGACCAGAACGTGCCGAACTCACCGCCTGGTGCGGGCCGCCCACGTGAACATCCGGGCTGCGAAGGGCAGGTCGTGGACGATGTAGCGCCGCCACAGGCGCCGGGGTTCGCTGGCCAACCGGAAGAGCCACTCGAGTCCGCGGTCCTGCATCCACCCGGGAGCCCGCGCGGTGCGCCCGGCGAGGAAGCTGATGCTCGCCCCCGACCCGAGGAACCACGAGGCGGGATGCACCCGGGCGAGCTCTTCCATGAGCCGCTCCTGCTTCGGGAAGCCGAGACCGCAGAACACCACCGCCGGGCCGAACGCGTGCAGGGCATCGTCGATCGCCTGCCGCGCTCCGGCATCGGCTTCGAAGCCGAACGGCGGAACGTGCCACGCGACCCGGAGATCCGGGCACCCTTCCCGGAGCGCGTCGGCCGCCTGGGAATCCATCTCGTCGTCGGTGCCGCCGAGCAGGAACACGCCGACGCCGCGGGCGCCGGCGGCCTCGGCCAAGGATCGGATGAGCGACGACCCCGCGACGCGGTCGGGTGGAGCATCGCCGCGGACCCGGGCGGCCCAGATGAGGGGCACGCCGTCGGCGACAACCAGATCGGCACGGTTCACGAGGTCGCGCACCTCGAGGTCGGCCACGCAGATCCGAAGGCAATCGAGGTTCGGATTCACGAGCCATCCGCCCCGATCGGCCTCAAGGTCGGAGAGGATCCGCTCGATCAAGCAGTCATGGCTGATCCCGTCGAAATGCAGGCCCATGAGTTCGAAGGTGGCGGATGAACCCATCGGGAACCGAGGCTACACAGGGGTCGGGGGTCAGCTCGCGCCCGGCCGCGTCTACAGTCCTCACGATGGCGAACGCACGGAATGCGGTCATGCCGACGATCAGGTCGCGCGCTCCGTTGCGGGTGAGTTTCGCGGGCGGCGGAACCGACGTGCACCCCTTCCCGGCGATGGAGGGTGGCGCGATCTTCTCCGCCACCATCAACCGCTACGTCTACGGCACGTTGACGCCGCGCGACGACGACCTCATCAACATCGAGTCGGTCGACTTCGGCATCACCATGACCTTCGACCCGAACCAGGACGTCTCCCTCGAGGGTGACCTCACCCTGTTCAAGGCCGCGATCAAGCGCCTGAACGACGGCCGCGCGCCCGGATTCGACCTGCTCGTCCGCTCGAGCGCGCCTCCCGGCTCCGGGCTCGGCTCGTCGTCGACGGTGATGGTCTGCCTGGTGGGACTGCTCCGCGATCACTACCGGCTGTCGCTCACGAACTACGAGGTCGCCGAGCTGGCGTATCACATCGAGCGCGAAGACCTCGGGATCACCGGCGGCTACCAGGATCAGTACGCGGCCACGTTCGGTGGCTTCAACTTCATCGAGTTCGAGTCGGGCCGGGTGCTCGTCAACCCGTTGCGGATCAGCGACGACATCGTTCGCGAGCTCGAGTCGAGTCTGTTGCTCGTCGACCTCGGCATGACCCGGGCGTCGTCGGAGATCATCGACGACCAGACTGCACGTCTCGAACGACGAGACATGGACACGCTCATGGGCTTGCGTATGCAGCGCGCGCTCGCGTTCGACATGAAGGACGCGCTGCTGCGCGGGCATCTCACCGAGTTCGGCGAGATGCTCGGCCTGGCGTGGGAGCACAAGCAGCGCATGTCTCCGAAGATCACGAACCCGCACATCGCCGAGGCGTACGCGCTCGCGAAGGCGCACGGCACGGTCGGGGGCAAGATCACCGGCGCCGGAGGTGGCGGGCACATGCTGCTGTTCTGCGACCTGAAAGACCGCCACCGGGTCGCCGGTGCGCTCGAAGAGTTCGGCGCCATCGTGCACGACTTCGCGTTCGAGCCGTCGGGTGTGACCACCTGGACCAAACGATGAGCCGGACGAAACGATGAGCGACGCGGCCGACCTCACCCGCGGGCGCATCGGCGAGTCGATCGCCGTGCGCGAGCTCCTCCTCGCTTCCGAGATGCCCGAGACCATCGAGGCCATCGCCGACGCGCTGATCACCAGCCTCTCGAACGGCGGAACCGTCTTCTTCGTCGGCAACGGCGGCTCGAGCACCGACGCCGCTCACCTGTCGGCCGAGCTGCTGGGCCGCTACCGGTACGACCGCCGGCCGCTCCGCTCGGTCGCGCTCGCCGACAACACCGCGGCGATGACGGCCATCGGGAACGACTATGGCTACGAGCTCACCTTCGAACGCCAGCTCCGCGGGCTCGGCCGGGTGGGCGACGTGATCGTCGGCCTCTCCACGAGCGGCAACTCGCTCAACGTGGTGCGCGCCGTCGAGGCGGCCCGTGAGCTCGGCATCACCTCGGTCGTGTTCACGGGCGAGACGGGCGGCGCGCTCGCACCGATCGCCGACCACGTCGTCGCCATCCCGTCGCGCGACACCGCCCGCATCCAGGAGTGCCACATGCTCCTCGGCCACACCGTGTGCGAGATCATCGAAGCCACGCTGTGCCCCGTCGACAACGATGCTGTTCTCGACGTACTTCCTTGACCGCGACGGCACGATCAACGTCAAGGCACCCGAAGGTGCCTACGTCGCCACGCCCGAACAGGTCGAGCTGCTCCCCGGCGCGGCCGACGCGATCCGCCGACTGAACGAAGCCGACCGCCTCGTCGTGGTGGTCACGAACCAGCGCGGCGTCGCGCGCGGACTCATGACAGAATCCGACGTCGAGCTGGTCAACGCCAGGCTGAACGAGCTCCTCGCCGCGCACGGTGCCCACGTCGATGCCTCCTACGTCTGCCCGCACGCAGCCGATTCCTGCGACTGCCGCAAACCCTTGCCCGGCCTCCTGCTGGAGGCGGCGACCGACCACGGGATCGATCTCGCGCGTGCGGTGATGGTGGGCGACGCCGCGTCCGACATCGCCGCGGGACGCGCCGCCGGCGTGGCGACCGTCCGGCTCGCCGCCGACCCCGACCCGGAGGCCGACCTCACCGTCGCCGACCTCGCCACCGCAGTCACTCGCACCCTCACCGACCGGTAACCCCCAACCCCCCAACTTCTGGGGTCATCGGCCGGTGGATCCGAAGCCGAACGTATCGCGGGTCGTCTCGTCGAGCGTGTCGACCTCGACCCATTCGATGGGCTCGACCCGCTGGACGACGAGCTGCGCGATCCGATCGCCGCGCCGCACCGTGTACCGCTCGGTCGGGTCGGTGTTCACCAGGAGCACCTTGATCTCGCCGCGGTACTGCGGGTCGATCAACCCCGGCGTGTTGAGACAGGTGACGCCGTGCTCGAGCGCCAGACCGGACCGCGGCTGCACGAACCCACCGCACCCCGGTGGGATCGCGATCGCCAGACCGGTCGGCACCAACGCCCGCCCGCCTCCCGGTGCGAGGTCGACGTCTTCCCGTGCGCGCAGGTCGTATCCGGCATCGTGATCGTGTCGGCGCGCCGGGAGCGCGAGGTCCGGGTCGAGCC
>JBBRHS010000342.1:0-3741 GCA_038222385.1 Acidimicrobiia bacterium | reverse complement strand
GTCGGCGGGGCTCGCCTTCACCCTCGCGATCATCGACGAGATGACCCCGGGCAGCCTCAC
The DNA here is from genome assembly GCA_038222385.1 of Acidimicrobiia bacterium. Taxonomy (GTDB): domain Bacteria; phylum Actinomycetota; class Acidimicrobiia; order IMCC26256; family JANYLB01; genus JANYLB01. The sequence goes on along the minus strand of JBBRHS010000342.1, from coordinate 3,681 downwards.
CGGGGGCAGGAGGGTCGCGGTCACGGGCGAGATGCTCTCCGACGGGACCGTGGGCGAGATCGGCGGCGTCGCCCAGAAGGCGGTCGCGGCCGACGCGGCCGACGCGAGTCTGATGATCGTGCCGCAGCCCGAGGCGCGCGCCGCTCGGCCGAACGCCGGCTCGATGACCGTGGTCGGCGTCCGGACGCTCGACGACGCCCTCGCCGCGCTCCGCAAGGCTGGAGGCGACCCGATCGTCGTGCCGGTGCCCGAGGCCGCGTGAAGTCCGGGCTCCAGTGCAAGAAGCGGAGCCGCCGGCCACGCGCCGAAGGTCGGCAATGGGTGAGCGATCGAGGCGGCGTAGCGGATTGCACCATCGCGAGCCTCGCTGCGCCAATACGATGGTGCCGTGGCTTCGGAACGAGCACGAGAAGACCGTCCTGACGCGAGCGGATCCCGAGACGGTGCATCGCGAGAGGCGGATGGTCGCAGGCCGGCCTCCGGTGCCACGCGCCTCACCCCCGACGAGATCGCGACCCGGGGGTTCGCCAGCGCCTTCCGCGGCCTCTCGGAGACCGAGGTCCGGAACTTCCTCCGTCGGGTCGCCGACGAGCTCGCCGCGGCTCGAGACCACGAGCGGAGCCTGAGCGAGCGCGTCGCCGAGCTCGAGGAGCGGCTGCGCAACCCGCCTCCGCTCGACGAGCAGCAGTTGCTCGACGGCTTGGGCGCGGAGACGACGCGGGTCCTGCGATCGGCGCAGGAGGCCGCAGCCGACATCCGGACGCGCGCCGAGGAGCGCAGCTCGGCGCTGCTCCAAGCAGCGCACGAGACCACCAAGAAGCTCCGCGACGATGCCGACGCGCACGCGGCGGAGGTCACGGGCGCGGCGGAGGCCGCCGCGGCCGAGCGCGAGCGGGAGTCGTTGGAGCGGGCCGATGCGACCCGTGCCGCAGCCGAGCGGGCGGCGGCCGAGACCGCCGAGCGCGCCACCGCCGACGCCGACGCCGAGCTCGAACGTGTCCGCGAGACGGGACGAGCGATGGTCGAGGAGGCACGCGCGGTTCGTGAACGCGTGCTCGCCGACCTGGCTCGACGACGCGCGCTCATGCAGGCCCAGCTCGACGAGCTGCGCGCCGGCCGGGAGCAGCTGCTCGACGCGTACCGCGTCGTGAAGCAGACCCTCGCCGATGCGATCGAGGCCCTCGGCGCGGTGCAGGCGAAGGCGCACGTCGAGGGTGGGATCGAGATCGAGGCGGTTCCCGGTGACGGCATCGACTTCTCGCTCGACGGGCCTGATTCGGGAGCTGCCGACACCGGCGACACTGCTGCCGGCGAGTCGGGCGACCACGCCGCTCGGGCCGCGACAGCGTCGGTGGCGGTCGGGGCACCGTCGCCGAACGGCCGGCCCGAGGGCGCGACCGCCGACGAGAACCCGGCGAGCGGCTCCGCGGTCGACGCGTTGTTCGCCCGCCTGAAGGGCGAACGCGGCGAGCCCGTGGAGCGATCCGACCCGGAACCCGACACCGAGCCGGGCTCGGCGCCCGGCGCCGGGCCGGTCGCCGTTGCCGCGGCCGATGCGGTCGTCCAGCCGACCAGCGAGAAGACCGAGAAGACCGAGAAGACGGAGAAGACCGACGAGCCGGAGCCGGTCGAGCCGGTCGAAGCGCCGGCTCCGGAAGCGGTGGCGGGGGAGTCTCCGGTGACCGTCGACCTGTCGGCGGAGGAGCCGAACGAGAAGCCGAAGCGGCCGCGGGCGGTCGACGGGCCGACGGTCGACGTGCCGCCGGAGCTCGCGGCACGCGACGAAGCGGTGGCCAAGGTCCGGTCGGCCCTCGGTCGCCGCGCCAAGCGCGCACTCCAGGACGAGCAGAACGAGCTCCTCGACGCGCTGCGCACGATCAAGGGGCGGCCGACGCCCGATGCGGTGCTCCCGTCGGCCGAGACGCAGGGCGCGGCGTGGGCGAAGGTGCTCGCACCGGGCGTCGACGAGGTCTACCGCGCCGCGGTCCGGACCAGTGCTCCCGATGCTGTCACCGAGGGTGTGCCCGACGACGTGCTCCTCGTGCTCGCCACCGAGCTCGGGGCCCCGTTGCGAGAGCGACTCGTCTCTGCGTTCTCGACCGGTTCGGCCGACGACGACGCCGACGTGGCCCAGCGCGTCGGCGCCCGGTACCGCGAATGGCGGATGCAGGCGCTCGACGGTGCGCTCGGCGACGCCCTGGTGGGTGCGTGGGCCAGGGGAACGATCGACGCCGCGCCCGACGACGCCCGGCTCCGCTGGGTGACCCCGGCCGGGGGTTGCTGCCCCGACTGCGACGACGACGCCTTGGAGACGACGGCCCGGGGCGAGGAGTTCCCGACCGGGCAGCTGGCGCCACCCGCCCATCCCGGGTGCCGGTGCGTGGTGGTCATCGAAACGATGTCGGTCTCGCCTGCGAGCGTCGGATCCGGGCCCGCGTCATGATCCACCCGCCGGACCTCTAGCATCCCCCCCGTGCGTGTGCCGACCGTCGAACGCCGACGCAAACCCTTCCGACTCCGAGGCTGGATCATCGCGGCTGCGGTGATCCTCGTGGTCCTGGCCCTCAGCCTGTCGGGACTGGCCCGCTTCTACACCGACTTCTTGTGGTTCGACTCCGTCGGGTTCGCCGCGATCTGGCGCGAACTGCTCGCCGCGCAGATCGCGCCGGCGGTCGTGTTCACCGTCGTCTTCTTCGGCATGATGTTCGCGAGCCTCACCATCGCCGACCGGCTGGCGCCCCGGATGCGGACGATGGGACCCGAAGACGAGTTCTTCGACCGGTACCAGGAGGCCGTGGGCCGCTACGCCGGGCGTATCCGGGCCGCGATCGCCGCGTTCCTGGCGTTGATCGCCGGAGCGAGCGCGGCGGGCCAGTGGAACGAGTGGATCCTCTTCCGCAACCGGGTCGACTTCGGGATCACCGATCCGCAGTTCGGCAAGGACGTCGGGTTCTACGTCTTCCAACTGCCGTTCATCACGTTCGTGGTCGACTGGTTCTTCGCCGCGCTCGTGATCGTGCTGATCGCGTCTGCCATCGCTCACTACTTCAACGGCGGGATCCGACTCCAGAGCCCGTACCAACGGGTCACCCCGCAGGTGAAGGCCCACCTCTCCGTGATCCTCGCCCTCATGGCGCTCGTGAAGGCCGTCGGGTACTACTACGCCCGGTTCGATCTCATGTTCTCCACCCGCGGCGTGGTCGAAGGCGCGAGCTACACCGACGTCAACGCGCAGCTACCCGCGCTCACACTGCTCATGGTGATCGCGGTCTTCGCGTCGGGCCTGTTCATCTGGAACATCTGGCGCCGGGGTTGGGTCCTGCCGATCATCGCCGTCGGCCTCTGGGCGCTCATCTCGCTGGTGGTCGGCACCCTGTATCCCGCGTTCATCCAGAACTTCCGGGTCAACCCGAACGAGCTCGCCAAGGAACGCAAGTACATCGATCGCAACATCAGGGCGACGCGCGACGCGTTCAACCTCGACAAGGAGAAGGTGGCGGTCAAGCAGTTCGACTACGGCACCGACCTGAACCTCGACGATCTCGCGTCGAACGAGCAGACGATCGGCAACGCGCGCCTCTGGGATCCGACCGAGCTCATCGCCAACTACACGAACTTCCAGCAGTTCGGCACCTTCTACCGCTTCGGCGATGCCGACGTCGACCGCTACGAGATCGACGG
>JBBRHS010000341.1:0-3749 GCA_038222385.1 Acidimicrobiia bacterium | reverse complement strand
AGCGATTCGCACGCGTCGAGGATGCGCTCCATCGTTTCGCTGCTGCGCGACTGCTTCGGCGGGTTGGGCCGGCGGAGGTCGCTCATCGGGGTGTCCTCGGAGCCTCGTCGCCGAGCCCGGCCTCGATGGCCGCCATGACGTCGAAGAGGTGCTGGTCCCTCCACGGGCGAGCGACCACCTGGACGCCGACCGGGAGGCCGAGGCTCTGCCGTTCGATGCTGCGCGCCCGTCGCTCGAGGCGGTCGCCCCGTCGCTCGGACGTCGTCTCGTCGGGTCGCACCGTCGTGACCGGCAACGTCCCGGCCGGAACGCCCATGAGGTTGTAACGGCCCGTGTAGCCGAACGCGGGCGTGAAGTCGCTGCTCTCGCCGACGGGGATCGGTGGAGTGGCGGTGACCGGGCAGACCAGCGCGGCGATGCCGGCTGAGCGCCAGCTCGCCATCTCCCGGTTGCGCATCTCGTCGCGTCGGGTGATGAGCTCCCAGTAGCTGGCGACGCTGCGGCGGCAGGCGACCGCCACGATCCCGCCGGTTCGTCCCTCGCCGAGGACTCGCAGGAGACGGCCGGCGGGGCCTCGAAGACGCGATGGCACCGCCGCGGCTCGCCACATGTCGCGGGCCGGGGGGGCAATCAGCTCGCCAGCGAGGAGCTTTCGCACCCCATCGGCCCCGTCGCTCGACACGCCGGCGACGTAGAGCTGGACGAGCTCCTCCTGATCCGGTGGCGGCATCGCGACGAGCTCCGCACCGAGGTCGGACAACAGGTCGGCGACGCGGCCGACGGCCCGCCGGCACGCGGCGGAGGCTCGCACGAAGCCGTCGTCGTCGTACCAACCGATGCGAACTCCGTCCAGTGACAGTGGGGCCTCCGGACATGGCGGCGGCGGCACGTTCGCGTCGTAGACGCTGTGGTCCATCGCGGTCAGCACGTCGAAGACCAGTCGGCAGTCGGCCACGGTTCGACCGAGCGTCCCGATCTGGCCGCGGACGAGCTCCTGGCCCGACAGCGCCGGGCTGAGCCCGAGGTTCGACCAGCGGTCGGTGGTGGGCTTCACCCCGACGATGCCGCAGTAAGCGGCGGGCGACCGGATCGAGCCGCCCAGGTCGGTGCCGAGGCCGACCACGCTCTGGCCACTTGCGATGAGGGCGGCCTCACCTCCCGATGACCCTCCCGGGCCGTGTACAGCGGACCAGGGGTTCCTGGTCGCTCCCCACAACGGGTTCTCGCACTCGGCACCCGACAGCAGGGCCTGCGGCACGTTCGACTTGCCGAGCACGACCATGCCCGCCGCCTTTGCCATCGCCACGATCGGTGCGTCGTTCTCCGCCATCCGGTGACGCCACGAGCGGATCCCGAGGGTCGTCGGCATCCCCGCGACGTCGATGCTCTCCTTGACCGTCAGTGGCAACCCGTGGAGCGGGCTGCGAGGTCCGTTTCGATGCCGTTCCTCGTCGAGCTCCTTCGCGTCGATCCGGGCCTCGTCGAGGCGGTGCACCGTGTACCCGTTGATGGCATCGCCGACCTCGGCGGTGCGTGCAGTCAGTTCGTCGACGATCTCGACGGTGGTGGTCTCGCCTTGCGACAGCATGTCGGCCAGGTCGACGGCGGTGCGCTGCCACAGTCTCATGAGCCGACCCGTTCCCGCAGCCAGGAGGTGATGGGCCCGCGGAGCTCGTCCACCCGGTCGACGACCAGGTAGTGGCCTGCGTCGGGCACCACGTGGACCGGTGCATGGCCCGGGAGCTGGTCCGCGAGACGGCGCACGTACCACTCGGGAAAGATCCGGTCCCGGGCACCGTGCACCACCATCACCGGCGTGCGGATCTCTGCGAGCGGAACCGGGAGTGGAGCGGTTGCGAGCGACCGGAGCGTGCGGAGTCGGATGGAGGGCGCCAGCAGGGGATCGGCACGGATGAGGTCGAGCGCGGTCCCGATGCCGTCGACCGGCTCGCCCGCGAGGCGGATGTAGGCGCGGAGGGGGACCTTGAGCTCGGGGGCGAGGCGATCCAACTTCACGAGGCGTCGTGCTACCGGAGCGGTCCACCGAGGTAGGCGCGTGAGGGCGAAGCTCGTCGGATCGGCGAGATCGGCGAGGTTGTGGCAGACCGCGCCGATCAGGTCGTCGCGCGACGCGGCGCAGTACAGCGCGACGATGCCGCCCTGGCTCGACCCCGCGACCGCGACCGGAACACCGAAGCGCCGCTGTGCATGGTCGATCGCCGCTTGAACATCGGCGACGAGCTCCTCGACCACGTAGCTCCCGGGCGCGCCGTCGCTGCGACCGTGGCCACGCGGGTCCACACCGACGACGTTGAACCCCGAGTCGGCGATCGCACAGAGGATCTCGGCGTAGAGCAGCGAATAGGCGTTGGTGCCCGGCGCGAACACCACGGTGCCGACGGCGTCCGGAGTGGTGATGACGTCGAGATGGAGGCGAAGTCCGTCGCAGCGCACCCAGTCGTCGTGGATCCGGTCGGACTCGAGCGTCCGACCACGGGAGGCGAAGAACGCGCCGACGCGCCGGTGGACCACAAGGCGCTCGGCGGCGTCGTCGATTGCGGGCGCGGTGGTAGTTCGACCCGATCGAACCGCGGCCAGGTAGCGCCGCCCGATCAGGTCGACGGCCCACGGCGCGAACCGCTCGGCCGCTGCAAGCAACTTGGCCTGAGGTGTGACGATGACGGTTGCCCGGTTCCGGCGGACGCCGTCGAGGATCAACGCGGCGCATCGCTGTGGCGTCGTCCCGGTCGGCCAGAGCGCGAGCACGTGGTCGCGGGCGACGCCGTGCACCGGACTCGTGCGGTAGATCGGCGTCTCGACCTTGCCGGGGCAGACCACGGTGCACCGCACCCCGAGGGCGCGCCCTTCGGCCCGGAGGGTCCGCGACAGGCCCACGACCGCGAACTTCGAGGCCACGTAGGGAGCCTCCCCCGGCAACGGCACGAGTCCGGCGATCGAAGCGATGTTCACGATGTGACCGTCACCGGCGTTCACCATGTGCGGATACGCGGCGGCGACGCCGTTGACGACGCCCCGGAGGTTGACGTCGATCACGCGGTCCCACTCCTTCGTGCTCAGATCGCGGATCTCCCCGCCGATGCCCACGCCGGCGTTGTTGATCAACAGGTCGAGCCGACCGTGGGCCTCGATGACCTCCTCGACCACGCGGGCGAAACCCTCGGCGTCGCACACGTCGAGCACTTTCACCTCGACGCGGCCGGGTCCGGCCGAACGTTGGAGGTCTCCGAGCCCGGCCGGGTCGAGGTCGACGGCGATCACGGTGGATCCGGCCGAGACGAGTTGCAGGCAGAGTGACCACCCGATCCCCGACGCCGCCCCCGTCACGAGGGCGACCCGCGGCGCGTCCGATCGGTGGCTTCGGTCGAGTCCGGTGTTGGTATCCATGGCGACATTGACCGTCATCGGTCGCGAGTCGTTCAACTCACTTCGTCTCCTCCTCTCCGTTCGACCCCCGCGCCGATCTGTGTTGCCCGCTCCAGATTCGAGGAGGACGCTCGCTTTCGCCGGCTCCGAACGGACCGGCTAGAGAGGCAGAACATGCACCACACACCAAAAGTGCTCCGGCTCGCACTCATTGCGCTCACGATCGCGACGGGCATCGGCGCGGTTCAGGCCTGTTCGCCGCCGAGCGGGCCCGGCGGGGGAGGCGTGAACCCGACGATTCCGTGGCCGCCGCCTACGCTCGGACCGCTTCCGACCATCGGGATCTGAGTCGCAATCCGACGACC
>JBBRHS010000340.1:0-3768 GCA_038222385.1 Acidimicrobiia bacterium | reverse complement strand
TGTCGTCCCCGACAGCGAGTCGGCGGCCGACGGCCTCGCCTACGTGTCGCTCCAGGAGCTCGCGACCCGCATCGCCCACCGCAACACCGGCCAGCAGCTCGACGACCCGGCGGGCACCGCGATCATGTCGCGTGTCGCCGCCGACGAGAACCTCCACTACCTCTTCTACCGAGACCTCGCGTCGACCGCGCTCGAGATCGACCCGTCGGCGATGGTGCTCGCGATCGACCGCCAGGTCCGCAACTTCGCGATGCCGGGCACCGGGATCGTCGACTTCGAGGCCCACGCGAAGCTCATCGCCAACGCAGGCATCTACGACTTCTCGCAGCACCACGAACAGATCCTCGTTCCGGTGGTCCTGCGGCACTGGAAGCTCGAGACGATCGAGGGACTCAGCCCCGAGGCCGAAGAGGCGCGCGTGCGCGTCCTCGCGTACATCGAGCGGTTGGGCAAGGTCGCGAAGCGCATCGCCGCCCGTAAGGCCGAACGCCACGCCACCACCTCGGCCTGAACCGACGGAGCCGCCTGAGCGGCCCGGGCCCACCTGATCCGACCCGGCCTACGCCGGTGCCCTCTCGCCGTCGAGTTCGTGCACCTCGCGGACCACACGCCCGCGATCCGCACGAACTCTCACCGGGGTCGGGGCGGGACCGGGGTCGAACATGCGCAGGTAGAGCGCAAGGGCTGCGGTGAACACGGCGACGGCCCCCACGATGTGGATCCCGACGAGGAGCGGCGGGACCCCGGTGAAGTACTGCGTGTAGCCGACCGCGGCCTGGGCCACGACCACGACGAGCAGCACCGTGATCGCTCGCTGCAGGCGCGCCAGCGCACCGGCGCGGTGGGCGACGAAGAGGAGCGCGATCACCACCGTGAGGAACACCATCACCGCGACCCCGTGCACGCGCGCGACATCCGGGAGATAGAAGCCGAAGCGCTTCGCCTCCTCGTCTCCCGCGTGCGGACCGGTGTTGGTGACGACGGTCCCGGTGACCACGACGATGGTCACGAGGACGAGCAGCGCGCGACCGACGCTCACCACCACGTCGGCGACAGCACGTCGTTCGACGGTGCCGTCGGGGATGCCGGCGCGATGGAAGAGGACGATCGCATCCGCGAGGAGCACCATCGAGAGCAGGAAGTGCGACATCACCGCGGCCGGATGGAGATGGACCAGCACGGTGACCCCACCGAGGACGATCTGTCCCATCACGCCGGCGACCAGCCCGGCCGACAGCCAGAGGAGGTCGCGCCGACGGGGACGACGGAGGAACGCACCGAGGACGGCGGCGATGACGCCGAGCGAGACGAGACCGGTGAAAAGTCGGTTCGCCGACTCGATCTTCTGATGCGAGCTGGACTCGGAGTGAGCCACGAGTTGGCCGGCCTCGCAGTTGGGCCACGACGAGCACCCGAGGCCGGAGTTGGTGAGCCGCACCGCGGCGCCGGTCACGATGATGATCGCGATGAGGACGCCCGCGACCAAGGTGATGCGCCGGTAGACACTCGGGGTGAGGGTGAACGAAGTGCGCCCCATGCCGAAGCGCATCGTAGGGCCCGAGGGCGCATCTAGGCTCACCGGCCGTGCGCCGCTCACTGCTCGTGGCCCTCGTCGGGATCGTGGTGATCGGGGCCGCCATCACCCTCGCCGCGATCCGCGATTCGCGCTCCGCGCCGAACTCGGCCCGCACCCCGACCGGGACGAGCGCCCGCCCTACCGCGCCCGAGGAGACCTCGACCACCACCTCGACCACCCGACCGCGGCGAGGGAGCGGGGAACCGGTGGTGTTCGCGTTCGGGGGCGACGTCCACTTCGAGGGATCGCTGCGCTCCCAGCTCGCGGCCGACCCGTACGGCATGTTCGCCCCCATCGCCGCTGAGCTCGGGGCCGCCGACATCGCGATGGTGAACCTCGAGGCGGCGATCACCGAGGGTGGGACACCCGAGCCCAAGGCGTACAACTTCCGCACCCCGGCCACTGCGCTCGCGGCGTTGAGCAGCGCCGGCGTCGATGCGGTGAGCATCGCCAACAACCACGGCGTCGACTACGGGCCGACCGGCCTCGCCGACACCCTGGCCGCGAAGGCCGCTTCGACGATCCCGGTGCTCGGCGTCGGGAACAACGCCGCCGAGGCCTACGCGCCCTGGCAGACCGTCGTGAAGGGACAGCGGATCAGCGCGTTCGGTGCCACCGACGTCCTCGACGAGCAGTTCTACTCGACGTGGCCCGCGACCGACCTGCAGGCCGGCATCGCCTCGGCGAAGGACGCCAACCAGGCGCGTCTCGTCGCGGCCGTTGCCGCGTCGCGCGCCGTGAGCGACACGATCGTCGTCTACCTCCACTGGGGCGTCGAGGGCTCGACGTGTCCGTCGACGCGCCAGCAGGAGCTCGCCCAGAGCCTCGTCGCAGCCGGCGCCGACATCGTGGTCGGGAGCCACGCGCACCGGGTGCAGGGAGGAGGTCGGCTCGGCACCGCGTTCGTCGACTACGGGCTGGGGAACTTCGTCTTCTACAACGAGAGCGGCGAATCCGGTCGGACCGGGATCCTGAGCGTGACCGCGACGGGCCGCGACGTCGACGCCTACCAGTGGAAGCCCGCGCGGATCGTCGGTGGGATCCCCCGCCTGCTCACCTCTCCCGACTCCGACGCAGCCGTCGCCGCGTGGGACGCGCAACGGGCGTGCACGGGACTCACGCCCTAACTTGGGTTCGGTGACCTACGACGAGCTCTCCCTCTTCCGCGAGAACGCCGACGAGTTCGGCCTTGCCTGGTCGGGACCGCCGGCCGTCCGACGGGTCCGGGTGTCGGTCGACGGCGACCGCGCCCTGAGTGCGCTGGTGTGGGGTGAAGGGACACCCGAGATCGTGCTGCTGCACGGTGGTGCCCAGAACGCGCACACCTGGGACACCGTCGCCCTCGCACTCGGCCGTCCGCTCGTTGCGATCGATCTGCCGGGGCACGGCCATTCCGACGGCGGCGCGCTCGGCTCGTTCGGTCTCGATGCGAACGCGACCGACGTCGCGGTCGCGGTACGGGCGCTCGCACCCGATGCCGGACTGCTGGCCGGGATGTCGCTCGGTGGACTCACGTCGATCGCGCTCGCCGGCATCGCGCCCGAGCTCGAACGTCGGCTCGTGCTCGTCGACGTGACCCCCGGCGTCAACCAGGACAAGGCGTCGGCGATCACCGCGTTCGTCAACGGACCCGAGTCGTTCGCCGACTTCGACGAGATCCTCGCCCGCACCGTCGAGTTCAACCCGACCCGCTCGGAGTCGTCGCTGCGACGGGGCATCCTGCACAACGCGGTGCAGCGCGACGACGGCAGCTGGGTGTGGCGCTACGCGCGGTTCCGTTCCGACGAACCGCTCCTCTCGGGCGACGCCGAACCGACCGTCCCCGACTTCGGTGCGCTGTGGGACACACTCGCCACGACCACCATGCCGCTGATGCTCGTGCGCGGGGCCGAGTCCCCCGTCGTCGACGACGCCGACGTCGCCGAGCTCCGACGGCGCCGGCCCGACGTCCGCGTCGAGGTCGTCACCGACGCCGGGCACAGCATCCAGGGCGACAAGCCCGTCGAGCTCGCTGCCCTCCTCGACGAGTTCCTCCGCACCTGACCCTGCCCGTCGCCCGCTCCCCCAACCCCGCTCTCCCCCACAACCCCGCTCACCCCCACAACCCCGCTCACCCCCACAACCCCGCTCACCCCCACAACCCCGCTCACCCCCACAACCCCGCTCACCCCCACAACCCCGCTCACCCCCAC
>JBBRHS010000339.1:0-3769 GCA_038222385.1 Acidimicrobiia bacterium | reverse complement strand
ATCCCCGCGGGCGCACCAACACCCGGCGGCGGGGCACCGGGCGGCTGGGCCCAGAGCATGTTGAACCAGGTGAACGCGCAGCGTGCGGCCGTAGGGCTCCCCGGGCTCGTGTGGTGCAGCTCACTCGGGCGCGCCGCGCAGAGCCAGTCGGAGTACCAGGCCGCGATTCAGACGATGACCCACGATGGTGGTGGCGGACTCGCGGTACGAGTCCAGAACGCCGGCTACAACGGCTGGTACAACCTCGCCGAGAACGTCGCCGCCGGCGCCGACACCACGGAGGCGGCCATGGGCATGTGGATGAACTCGGCCGGCCACCGGGCGAACATCCTCAGCCCGACGTTCACCCACTTCGGTGCGGGTGGCGCAGCGAGCAACTATCGCTACTGGACGCAGGACTTCGGGCGCGGCGGATCCTGCTGACCGGCGCACTCCCCGCCGTCAGGCGAGGAAGCGGTTGGCGAAGGCCTCCACGGCGGCACGTCCGCCGGGAGGCCACCCGCACACGAGGTAGGTGAAGCCGGCGCGTTCCCACGCGTCGGCCTTGCGGGCGATCGTGTCGAGGTCGTCTTCGAGGGAGAGCGACGACGCGCGACGGATCGTCGCAGGGTCGCGGCCCGCAGCTTCGGCCATCGCGCTGAACCGCTGCGACTTCGGCGCGAGCACCTTCGGTCCACCGAAGCAGTGCCACACGTCGGCGTACTTCGCTGCGATCGGCATCATCCGCTGCTCGCCCGACGCTCCGATCCAGATCGGCGGGTGCGGCTGCTGCACCGGACGGGGGAGCAGCGTGGCGTCGTGGACCGAGAAGTGCGCGCCCTCGAAGGTGAAGCGGTCGGTGGTGAGGAGACCGCGCACGATCTGCACCGCCTCCTCGAACGCGTCGATGCGATCCTTCAGCGCCGGGAACGGGATGCCGAGCTCGGTGTGCTCCTTGTCATACCAGGCGGCGCCGTAGGCGAGTTCGAGGCGCCCGCCCGACGCGTGGTCGATCGTGATCGCCTCGGCTGCGAACACCGACGGGTGGCGGTAGGTCATGCCCGTGACGAGCAGCCCGAGCCGCACACGATCGGTGATCCCGCTCCACGCGGCGAGGGTGGTGTTGCCCTCGAAGCACTCGCCCGGGCCGTCGCCGTACATGGGTTGGAAGTGGTCGAAGCCCCAGATGCCGTCGAAGCCGAGCGTGTCGGCGAAGCGGGCGCGATCGGCGACCTCACTCCAAGGCATCCGTTGCTGCGCGACATCGAGTCCGAACTGCATCTCGTCTCCTCGGCCGGGGGCGGCGCTCAGGCCTCGTCGATCGACTGGTTGGCGCGGGCGAAGAGCCACCGCGTCATGCCGTGGAAGATGTCGCCCATTGCGGGATCGGCCTGGCCGGCGCCGGCGCGTGCGTAGGTACCCTCGAGCAGGATGCCGAGCTTGTAGCAGGCCATCACGAAGAACCATGGCATGTCGGAGACGTCGCGTCCGCTCGTCTCCGCGTACCGCGCGATCAGGTCGGCGCGGGACTGCATGCCCTCCCACGGTTGCAGCAGCGGGAGCTTGCCGGGCGGATCGCCGGGTTCGATCCACGACGTGAGCACCCACCCGAGGTCGAGGAGTGGGTCGCCGAGCGTCGAGAGCTCCCAGTCGACGATCGCGGCGAGCTTCGGTTCGTTCGGCGCCATCATCACGTTGGCGAACTGGTAGTCGCCGTGGATGATGCCCATCTTCGCCTCGGCCGGACGGTTGGCGTCGAGCCACGCGCCCACCCGGTCGACGTTCGGGATGTCGGACCCGCCGTAGTTCTCGAACTGCGCGTAGCCGTCGAGCTGGGAGCGCCACCGGCTCACCTGGCGCTCGATCCAGTTCTCGGGCTTGCCGAAGTCGCCGAGCCCGACCGCGTCGGGATCGATCGCTCCGAGGCGGGCGGCCCCGTCGACCATCTCGTAGCCGATCGCCTGCCGCCACGAGGGGTCGGTGCCGTACCGGCCGGGCATGTCGCCCATCGGCGTGAACCCGTCGATCGGTTCCATCAGGTAGAAGGTCGTGCCGATCACGTCGGTGTCGGCGCACGCCCCGTAGAACTCGGGGTGGGGCACATCGCTGCCCCGCAGCGCGCCGAGGACACGCGCCTCGCGCAGCATCGTGTCGTTGCTGTTCTTGCGCAGGTGCTCGGGTGGGCGACGGAGCACCATCTTGTGGTCACCGCGGGTGAGCAGGAAGATGTTGTTCTGCGATCCGCCGGTGAGCTTCTCGACCGCGGTCACCGGGCCGGAGCCGGGGAGATCGGGCTGCGCCGCGATCCAGTCCTGGAGGTTCGGCCAGTTGAGGAGGCCGCCGAAATCGTCGAGGCCGGCGGGGTCGGAGCCGGCGGGTTCTGTGCTCATCGGCGCATCATCGTCGCTCCCTGACGCCGGTGTCACGTTCCGTGCCATCATCAGCAGGTGGACGACCTCTCGCGCGATCTGTCGGAGCAGCCGCTGCCGGCCGACACGGTCGGGTTGATCGAGGGGCTCACGTCGACCCGGTCGATCCGCCGCTACACCGACGAACCCGTGCCGGCCGAGGCCCTGCGGGCGATGCTGTTCGCGGCGACAAGAGCGCCGAGCGGATCCAACCGACAACCGTTCCGGTTCGTGGTGCTCACCGACGGACCCATTGCGCGCGAAGCCAAGGCGATCATCGGGGCCGGCGCGCGCGAGGCGTGGGGATCGAAGCGCGACCGAGACGGCTACGACCGCGGGTCGGGCACCGACGGCACCTCGCGCAAGGCGCGCATGGCTCACACGATGCAGGCCTACGTCGACGAGTTCGAGCGGGTGCCGGTACTGATCCTGCCCTGCCTCGTGCGGTACCGCGGCCCCGCGCCGACCGAGGGCGCGTCGGTGTACCCGGCGTGCCAGAACCTGCTGCTCGCCGCGCGCGGACTCGGCTACGGCGGGGTACTCACGATCTGGCACGCGCTCGTCGAGGACGAGCTGCACGAGTTGCTGCAGATCCCGGACGAGGTGTTCATCGCGGCCACGATCACGCTCGGTAGGCCCGCCGGCGCGAACGGTCCGGTGCGGCGGCGGCCGCTGCCGGAGCTGGTGTTCGAAGAGCGATGGGACGAGCCCGCACCGTGGGCTGTCGATCCCCCTGGAACCGAATACACGAGTGTGAGGAGATCGGAATGACGTGGGACTTCTCGACAGAGCCGGAGTTCGAGGCGAAGCTCGACTGGATCCGTGAGTTCGTGCAGACCGAGATCGAGCCGATCGACCTCGCGTTCGGTCACGAACTGGTGTACGACAAGTCGCACCCGGTGCACCGCGAGCTCCTCCCGCCGTTGCAGGAGCAGGTGAAGGCCCAGGGGCTGTGGGCGTGCCACCTCGGCCCCGACCTCGGGGGGCTCGGCTACGGCCAGGTGAAGCTCGCGCTCATCAACGAGATCCTCGGCCGGTCGAGCTGGGCGCCGAGCACGTTCGGCTGCCAGGCGCCCGACTCCGGGAACGCCGAGATCCTCGCCCACTACGGCACGTCCGAGCAGAAGGCGAAGTACCTGCAGCCGTTGCTCGACGGCGAGATCGTGAGCTGCTTCTCGATGACCGAGCCGCAGGGTGGCGCCGACCCAGGCGTGTTCACGTGTCGCGCGGAGAAAGACGGTGACGAGTGGGTCATCAACGGCGAGAAGTGGTTCTCGTCGAACCTGAAGTACGCCGCGTTCGCGATCGTGATGTGCATCACCGACCCCGACGTGTCGATCTACCAGGGCGCGTCGATGATGCTCGTGCCGACCGACACGCCC
>JBBRHS010000338.1:0-3769 GCA_038222385.1 Acidimicrobiia bacterium | reverse complement strand
GGACCGGTGGGATCGCCTCGGCGTGAATAGAGCGAATCGGGGTCGAGGTCCCAACCGACGTCGCGGGTCGCCCAGACGTCGAGCAGACCGTCACCATCGATGTCAGCGACCTCACCGGCCATGGTCGGCCCCTCGCCGGTCCCCAACGGGATGGGGACGAACGAACGCGGCTCGCCGGGGTCGGCCGTCCACACGATGTCCGGCGCCTCGGTGCCGTCGCCGCGCCCGAGGCGCACGATGTCGAGTGCCCCATCGCCGGAGAGTTCGGCAGCGAGGAGCTCCGCAGATGGCCGTGTCCCCGCGAGCTCGGTCGGTTCCTCTGGCGGTGATCCGGTGCCGATCCATTGCCCGCCCCAGATCACGATGTCGTGGTCGCCATCGCGTGCGACCAGGAGATCGGGCCAACCGTCACGGTCCACGTCGCCGGCGGTGACGGCCGTTGCGCGGCTGATGCCGAGCGATCGGGGCGCGGCGAACCCGTCGGTTCGCCAGAGATGGAGATCCACCCCGCCCTGCGCCACCACCAGATCGAGATCGCCGTCCAGGTCGAGATCGACGCTCGCGAGGCCCCCGGCCATCTCGTCGAGGCCGACCGGCGGTCGCGGTCGGTCATCGAGCCCCCACGCGGCAGTGGCATTGCTCAGTTCGGGATCCGGCACCTCGGAGCTGGCGCTCCAATCGGCGTCGGTCAGCCGGCCCGGGTCGCCGTCGGCGCTGCTGGTCGGCCCGAGCCTGCCGGCCCACGCGCCGACGGCGACCGCGATGACGAGCAGCCCGACGGCAACGCCTGCACGGGGTGCGCGCCTCTCCTTGATCACCGGCACCTCAGGCTGCCGGGCGACCCTTGAGCGGATCAACGGCGCGGGGTCGGGCGGTACGCAAGGGGGAACTCTCGAATGGTCGCCCGGGTCACCTCGAACAGGTCGATTGCCGCCTCGACGACCGCCAACTGCCGCTCGACGTCGCCAGGTGCTCCGAGCGGCCGACCGAGCGGATGTGGCGTGATCAGCGCACGCGCCACCGACATCTGTCGCGGGACGTGGCCGAACGCGCCGATGTACACGCCGACGGTCGGGATTCCCGCCGCTTCGATCGCTCGCTGAACGTGCCCAACTGACACGTGGCAGATCGGTCAAACGGGCACGAGCAGTGCAAGATCGACGTCGTGGTCGCGCAACATGTCCGCCCACACCGGTGCGACGTGATCGCGGAGGCGCAGTTGTGCTGCTGCACCGACGAAGGAGTAGGCGGGGTCCACCAGCTCGCCGATCCGGCCGCGGTCGGCGAGCGTACGGAGATGCCCGATCGGCAGTGCGACCTGATGATCGGTGCGAACGGCTTCGATCGGGTAGCCGCCGTGGCGGACGCGAATGTCGGAGACCGCGGCGTCGGTCGGAATCGACGAGAGCGTCGGGGGCTCACGCAGGAACTCGCCGATGCGCGCTTCGGCTTCGGCCTGGGTCATGTCCTCGACGCCGAAGGGCTGCGGATCGTCACCGTCGATGAAGTGGCCACTCGAGGTCACGAGCGCGACGCGGCTCTCGCTGACGGGTTTCGAGAGCGGCACGAAGACCTGATCGTCGTAGGTGAACCGCTCCGTCGCTCCGTCTCGAGGGGCGTAGGCACGCTGCTGTGCAGAGATGAACTGCCCGACCAGCGAGGCAGCGTCGCCATCGTCGAGGAGTTGGCTGATACCCGCGATCAGATCGGCCACGACATCACCGGCCTCCTGCGAGGTGAGCGATGAGAGGAACTTGGCGTTCAGGTTGCTGCGCGAGCCGTAGAAGAACGAGTCCTTGAACTCGGCCAGGGTCTCGGCATGGTGTTGGTTGTCATGGTGTTGAGGGGCGATGCCATGGAGAACCCGCCTGCCGGCGTGCGATATTCCCTCACTGTGTCGATTCGGGAATTGCTCGGCGTCGACACCGTGTTCTCGGTGCATGACGAACACATCGAGAAGTTCGAAGTCGTCGACCCCACCGAAGGGACGACCCACATCGCAGCAACCGACGGATCCCGCGACGTCATCGTGGGCAGATCGGTGGGTCACGATCCAGTGGGCCCTGCTCGGGGTCGCGGTGGTCGGGGTCGTGGTCGTCGCGTTCTACCTGACCCAGGGCCAGAGCACCACGTCGATCCACGGACGCTGACGCGAGCGTCCCCCGGCTACGGCGCGACCGCGCTGGTCGACGGTGTGGTCGGCGGGACCGACGACGGCGGGACCGTGGTCGGCGGTGTGGTCGGCGGTGGCAGGGTCGATGTCGTGGTGGTGGTGGTCGTCGTGGAGGTGCTGGTCGTGGTGGCGTCGGGATTGGCGTAGTCGAACACCGGCAGCATGTCGCGTTCACTGACGTCCTCGGGCTGCTGACGGTCGTTCCAGACGAGCACACGGTCACCGTTCGCGACGAGACCCTGGAAGTAGTCCGCGATGTGCATCGGAATGCGCACGCAGCCGTGCGATGCCGGAGCCAGCGGTACGTTGATCGCTCCGTGCACGGCAATGCCGTAGTTGAAGTAGACCGGGTTCCACATCGACCCGAGCGCTCCGTTGCGGATTCCCTCGACGCGCCGGTAGTAGTCGAAGACTCCTGCCGGGGTCTTCGAGCGTCCGCAGATGTCCTTCTCGACCGGTTCGTCGAGCGGGTTGCCCCGTTCGTCGGTGTCGACGGTGACCAGCTCGCACCACTCGGCGGGGTCACCGTTCTCGTCGAGTCCGCCCGAGGCGATGTGCGAGATCACGACTGGCTCGTCGCGATGGAAGACCGCCAGGACCTGTTCGGGCAGGTAGATCTCGGTGTGGTTCGCCTGGGCATTCGTCGATCGGCGAGGCGTGATCGTCATCGGGAGGCGCATCTGGTCCCAGACGCTGGGCGTCACCACGCCGGTCGCTTGCGCTCGGGGGACACCGAGGACGAGCTTCTCGAATGCCCAGACAGAACGAAGGGTTGCCCCGCCGAACCAGCCGTCGACCGGGCCGGGATCGAAGCGCAGGTCGTGCAGACGCTGCTGGAGCGAGGCGACGTCGTCGTCGACCATGCCGAACCCCAGCTCGCGGGTGATCGCACCCGGCGAGTCCGCTCCGTTCGGCCCGATCACGGGTACTGACGTGCTCGGGGGAACGGGTAGCGAATTCGGGCTCGTGCTGGTCGGAGCTCGCACGTCGTCGGCGCCGATCGTGGTGGTGTCGGACGTCCGGAGCCAGACGGCCGCGGGAAGACCGGCCAGTGCTCCGGCCACGAGCAGACGTCGGCGGGTGTAGGTGGTCGACGACTCGCTGGGCCGCTGACGCGGTGTGCTCGGTTCGTTCTGGTCGGACATGGTCACCGTCGCGACGCTCCGCCGTCGACGAATGCGGTGTCGTCGTCGCCGACGGTCGTGCCGCTGTCGCCGACGGTCGTGCCGTTGTCGGAGCCGTGGAGCTGGAGTTCGTGCTCCTGAGCGCCCACCTGGCGCGAACGCGTGACTCGTCGTGTGATCGTGATGCCGGCGGTGAGCGTCGCGAGCGCGACGACAGCACCGATCGTGAACGAGGTGGGGTCGTCGGGCACGATGCGGTTCACAAGCCAGGTCTGCAGGTCGATGGCACGGTCGATGATCGGGTCGCCGGTGGCGCCGTCGAGGACCCGGATCTCGTACCAGCCGTAGTAGGCGACGTAGGCGCCGGCGACGACGAGGAGACCGCCGGCGATGCGGTTCATCACCGGGAGCAGGTTCCGGAATCGCAGTACGACACCCGACTTGGCGAGGGCGACGGCGACGGTCAGGATCG
>JBBRHS010000337.1:0-3772 GCA_038222385.1 Acidimicrobiia bacterium | reverse complement strand
CACGGCCGGAGCAAGATTCGGTTGTGAACCGTGCGAAACTATCAGACCTATCGGGGACGACCCTAGCCAGGGGGTGGGACAGCTACCCCGGCAGCGTCAGCTGCGACTCGTCCTCGGCCTGCCGTTCGGTCCCGGAGCCGGTGCCGTCGCCGTAGAGGTCGAGGGCCTCGGTCATCTGGTCGGTCATGTGGTACGTCTCGTCGCTCGACGGGAACCGGCCGGTCCGCACGTCGTCGGCGAAGCGGGCGACGGCCGTGGTGGCATCGTCCTGCATCGAGGCGTACCGGCGGACGAACCGGGGCGCGACCCGGTCGTCCATGCCGAGGAGGTCGTGGTACACGAGCACCTGGCCGTCGCAGTGACGGCCGGCACCGATCCCGATGGTCGGCACCGGGACCGCGTCGGTGACCATCCGGGCGACGGCGTCGGGGACGCACTCGAGCACGATCGCGAAGCACCCGGCGTCGGCGAGCGCCACCGCGTCCTCGACGATGACCCGGGCCGCGTCGAGCGCCTTGCCCTGCACCCGGAACCCGCCGAGCGCGTGGACCGACTGCGGTGTCAATCCGAGGTGGCCCATCACCGGGATCTCGGCGTCGAGGATCGCCTCGACCGACTCGAGGCGCTTGCGACCACCTTCGAGCTTCACCGCACCGGCGCCGGCGCGGATCAGCTTGGCCGCGTTCGTCACCGTCTCCGCGCGCGACACGTGGTAGCTGAGCCAGGGCAGGTCGCCGACCACCAAGGCCCGGGGGCGGGTCCGCGCCACGGCGGCCACGTGGTGCGCCATGTCGTCGGTGGTGACCGACAGGGTGTCGTCGTACCCGAGCACCACCATCGCGAGGGAGTCGCCCACGAGGATGAGGTCCACCCCGGCGGCGTCGGCCACGCGGGCCGAGGGCGCGTCGTAGGCCGTCACCATCACGAGCGGTGCACCGTCGCCCTTGCGGGCGCGCACACCGGGAGCGGTGACCGGGCGGCGTGAACCGTTCCGGTCGGTCGCGGGACCCGAAGCAGCGGTCATCTCCGTACCTCCACCGTCCAGGGCACACACGGCTCCCGGCAGCACCTCAAGGCTACCCCAGCTGTGGAGACCCACGCCCGGCGGACCGTCGCCGTCGGACGCCGGTCCTCACGTCGTCGCGGGATCGTCGGGATCGACGACGTCGTGCGGGTACTGCGAGAGGCAGGAGATGCACCACAGTTCGGGGGTCGCCACGACCTGCTCCGATGCCGGGGTGTCCCAGCTCTCGGGCGTCACATAGACCCGACGAACGAAGACGAGGTCGTCGTCGGGCGTGGCGCAGTTCTCACATGCTCGTGACGGCTCGTCCACCGGGCTCATCTCCCGAAGTTCGCCCGTCCGTCGATCGACTCAGCCGGCATGGCGGCGGCCGAGGAGTTCACGCCGACCGAGGTGGTTCCAGGAGCAGTCGACACAGACCTCGACCACGTAGCAGGCGAACTCGTCGACCGACGCCCCGAGCTTCTCGAGCTCCCCCGGGTAGCTGATGCACCGACCGTTGGCCTGCTTGAGCCCGTCGCCGTAGACGTACGAGACGTTGCGCACGTCGCTGCTGCCGCACACCGGACACCCGTGCCCTGCGGGCTCCCCGACGTGACGAGCGGCCCGGAGCAGGTCGGGATGGGCATCGCACACGTCGTGCTGCTTGACGGTGCCGCGTCGCAGGTCGCGCAAGACGGCCCGGCGGGCCAGCGCGTAGTCGACGTGACGAGGCACGCAGGGATTCTACGGGCTGGCGGGGGTCCTCGCGCCCCGAGGCCCCGGACGCCGGGAGGGGTGGTTGACGAGTCGGCGGGAGCAGTCCATACTCGTCGCCATCGATATATCGATTCGATATATCGGCCGGATGGACATCCGGCGACCATCGTCTGGCCGATGCACTTTCACCCAACACCGTCGGCCGACACCGATCCGGACGGGACATGCTCGAACTCGCCATCCTCGGTCTGCTCACGGACCAGCCCCTCCACGGCTACGAGTTGAAGAAGCGACTCGGCGAGAGTTTGGGCGTGCTGTGGGGTGTGTCGTACGGATCGCTGTACCCGGCTCTGCGCCGGCTCGAGAAGTCGGGGGCGATCGAGGAGGCCGACCCGATGGGCGCCGCAGCTCCCACCGGCGCACCCGTGCCGAGCACCGGGTCGCTCACCGGCGACCTCGCCGTCGCGCGCAACCGCCTGCGCGGCCTCGCGACCCCGGGTCGGCGAACTCGCAGGGCCTACCGGATCACACCCAAGGGCAGGGTGCTCTTCGAGCAACTCCTCATCGACGACACCGGCGACGACGAACGTGGCTTCGCGCTCCGCCTGTCGTTCTTCCGCCACCTGAGTGTCGGCGAACGCCTCGTGCTGCTCGAGCGCCGGCGGGCCGAACTCTCGGTCCGGCTCGACAAAGCCCGCCGGGCCCGCACGCCCGACGACCTCGATCGCTACACCCGCTCCCTCGTGGAGCACCGCACGCGTTCCATCGAACACGAGCTCGAGTGGGTCGACGAACTCACCGCAGCCGAGAAGTCATCCTCACACGAAGAAGGAGCTACCGCATGAGCGGCCTGCAGAACAAGGTCCGAGTCGCGATCGCCGGCGTGGGCAACTGCGCCAGCAGCCTCGTCCAGGGCATCGAGTACTACCGCGACGCCGATCCCAACGACTCCGTGCCCGGACTCATGCACGTCGAACTCGGCGGATACCACGTGCGCGACGTCGAGTTCGTCGCGGCATTCGACGTCGACGCGGCGAAGGTCGGGCTCGACGTCGGCAAGGCGATCTTCTCGGGCCAGAACAACACCATCCGGTTCGCGCCGGTCGGTGAGCTCGGCGTGCTCGTGCAGCGCGGCCCGACCTTCGACGGACTCGGCAAGTACTACCGCCAGACCATCGAGGAGAGCCCGGCCGAACCGGTCGACGTCACGCAGGTCCTGCGCGACTCCGGTGCCGACGTGCTCGTGAGCTACCTCCCGGTCGGTTCGGAGGAAGCCCAGAAGCACTACGCCCAGTGCGCGATCGACGCCGGCGTCGCGTTCGTGAACGCGATCCCGGTCTTCATCGCGAGCGACCCGGTGTGGGCGCAGAAGTTCACCGATGCCGGTGTACCGATCATCGGCGACGACATCAAGAGCCAGGTCGGCGCCACGATCGTCCACCGTCTTCTCGCCCGACTCTTCGAGGACCGGGGTCTGGTGCTCGACCGCACCTACCAGCTCAACGTCGGTGGGAACATGGACTTCAAGAACATGCTCGAGCGCGAACGCCTCGAGTCGAAGAAGATCTCCAAGACCCAGTCGGTCACGAGCCAGATCGAGAACGGCATCGAAGCCGAAGACGTCCACATCGGTCCCTCGGACCACGTCCCGTGGCTCGACGACCGCAAGTGGGCCTACATCCGGCTCGAGGGTCGCAACTTCGGCGACGTCCCGCTCAACGTCGAACTCAAGCTCGAGGTGTGGGACTCCCCCAACTCCGCGGGCGTCATCATCGACGCGGTCCGTTGCGCCAAGCTCGCGTTGAACCAGGGCATCGGCGGCCCGCTCCTCGGCCCGTCCGCGTACTTCATGAAGTCGCCGCCGGTGCAATACCACGACGACGAGGCCCAGAAGATGGTCGAGGAGTTCGCGACCGGGGGCTAACCGCGCCCGCGACCGTGCCGAGACCTACTCTGCGCACTGTGGCGAACACCGAGGCCTGGGCCTTGCTTGGAAAAGCACAGAAGTTCAGCCAGATGATTCCATCGCGGACGCAAATAAGGTACAAG
>JBBRHS010000336.1:0-3773 GCA_038222385.1 Acidimicrobiia bacterium | reverse complement strand
GCGAGCGAGCTCGGCATCGAGATGACGATCGCCGACTTCGATCCCGATTCGGTGAAGGCTGCGCTCGGGCTCTCGAACGACATCGAGAAGCTCACCTACCGAGACGTGCAGGAGCGGCGGGAGATCATTCGCAAGCGCATGGAAGAACGACGCAAGCGGGCGTGAGCGCCCACGGGGGACGATGAGCGACCAGCTGTACCCGATCGACTTCCCGGGCATCATGGTGCTCCGTGCGAAGTTCGACCCGGAGCACCCGAAACGCCGGACGCGCCACGACTGGGGATTCGCGCCCGAGTGGGCGCGTCCCGCAGCTTCCGGCTGAGCAGACCGCACGATGCCCGAGATCCCCGAGATGCAGGCACTCGCCGAGCGAGTCGAGGCCGCGCTCGGTGGTGCGGTGCTCGAACAGATCGACGTGCTGGGCTTCTCGGCGCTGAAGACCGTCGTCCCGGCACCGGAGTCGTTCCTCGGTGCCGCGCTCGGTTCGGTGGGGCGGCGGGGGAAGTACCTCGTGCTCGACTTCGGGGAGCCCGGCCGCATCCTCGTGCACCTCTCACAGGCCGGTCGCATGGACCTCGAGTCGCCGCCCAAGAAGACGCGCGGCAAGGGTTCGGTCGTGCGGTTCCGGTTCGACGCCGACCGCGCCGTGCTCGTGCGCGAATACGGTCACGAACGCAAGGCTTCGTGGTGGGTGCTCGCACCGGGCGACGACGGGCCACTGGTGAAGCTCGGTCCGGAGCCCGACTCCGCGGCCTTCGCCGAGTTCGTGCTCACCGGCTCCGAGAAGCGACGCATCCACACCTGGTTGCGAGATCAACGCACCGTCGCCGGCATCGGCCGCGGCTACGCCGACGACTCGTTGCACCGGGCGAAGCTCTCACCCACGGCGACGTTGCCGAAGCTCGATACCGACCAGCGTCGGCGCCTCCTCGACGCGATCCGCTCGACACTCGCCGACGCGCTCGAAGGGGAGCGGACGCGCGTCGGCGGGTTGTCGGCCCCGAAGCTCGGCGACCGGTTCACGGTGCACGGTCGCCCGGGGACGCCGTGTCCGGTCTGTGGAGACACGATGCGCCGGGTCTCTTACGAGGCCTACGAGATCACCTACTGCCCCACGTGTCAGACCGGCGGCAAGGTCCTGGCCGACCGCCGCATGTCTCGCCTCGTCAAATAGCGTTCCGGTCAGGTTCTCGGTCACCAGCCGCGGGTGCCGGGGTCCCCCTTGAAGGGGCCCACGACCGCGGAGGTGATCCAGCCGCCGTAGAAGCCGCCGGGTTGGGCGGTCACGAGCTCGTCGTCGACGAAACAGGCGTCCATCGGCGCGACGTAGAACGCGACGTGGTCGGCGATCGGTGCGAATGCCTCGCTCGGTGTTGTGTACCCCCAGGCCGCCTGGGGCGCAACCCGCTCGCCGCCGCGCACGGTGAAGTAGTGCGCCCGGCCCTTCCATTCACAGAACGACGTGCCCTTCGCGGGTTCGAGCGCACCCTCGGCCACGTCCTCGGGCGGGAAGTAGTAGTTCGGCGGGTGACTGGTCTCGAGCACGCGAAAGCCGCGGGTCGTCTCGGCGACCGTGATCCCGCCGAGGACCACGCGGAGGCGGGCCGACACCGGCTCGAGCCGTGGCGGCCGCGGGTAGTCCCACACCGATTCCTGGCCCGGCCCGGGTTGGATGCGCTGTGGTCTCGACGAGAAGATGCCCATGTCCCCTCCTTCGGCACGGCCTGCTCGCGCAGATGGGCGGCTCGGAGCATTCGTGTCCGAACTCCCGGTGAACAGCAACGCTGGCGACGAGACGTCTGGAGCGTCCACGCCATAGCATGACAGGCGGTGATTCCCGACCTCCTCGCCTTCATCCCCAGCCCGGCCCGAGGGGTGTTCTACATCGGCCCCGTGCCGTTGCACCTCTATGGCCTCACGCTCGCGATCGGGGTCGTCGCAGCCACGTACCTAGCGGAGTACCGCTGGAAGAAGATGGGCAACGATCCCAAGGAGATCTCCCAGATCGCGGTCTGGGTGGTGGTCGCGGGCGTGATCGGCGCGCGGCTCTACCACGTGATCACCGATTACCAGCTCTACACCGACCAACCGTTGAAGGCCCTGCAGATCTGGAGCGGCGGCCTGGCGATCTGGGGCGCCGTCATGGGTGGCGCGATCGCGGTGGTGATCCTCGCCCGCAGGCACCGCTACGACACCCTCAGGCTCTGCGACGCCATCATCCCCGGTGTCGCCCTCGCCCAGGCGATCGGTCGGTGGGGCAACTACTTCAACCAGGAGCTCTTCGGCCGGCCGAGCACGCTCCCCTGGGCGGTCGAGATCGACTTCGTGCACCGACCCGACCAGTACAAGGAGTTCGCGACGTTTCAGCCGACCTTCCTGTACGAGTCGCTCTGGTGCCTGCTCATCCTCGGGGTGCTCCTGTGGGCGGAGAGGCTGCGATCGCACCGCAAGGGTCAGACCGTTGCGCTGTACATCGTCCTGTACACCGCGGGTCGATTCGTGTTCGAGAACATGCGCAGCGACCCCGCGAACAACATCGCCGGCCTGCGGGTCAACGCCTGGGTGAGCATCGTGCTGTTCCTCTTCGGCCTGGCCTGGTTCGTTTGGCTCGGGCGGCGCCCGGAGGATCCCGAGGCATCAGTGACCGACGACACAGATCACGAAGTGGCGCCCGGAGGTCGGTAGCCTGCCGTGCCCCCCGTGTTCGCCTTCTGGAGGTCGTCTCCGTGACGTCTGTTGTGTCCGAGTCCCGTACCGCGCCGACCAAGGTGGCCGCGCGCGCAGTGAACGCATCCAAGGTCTACGGCAGCGGTGAGGCCGAGGTTCGCGCACTCGACGCGATCAGTGTCGAGTTCGCCGACGGCGCGTTCACCGCGATCATGGGACCGTCGGGTTCGGGCAAGTCGACGTTGTTGCACTGCCTCGCCGGTCTCGACCGTCTCACCGGTGGTCAGATCTACCTCGGCGAGGTGGAGATCAGTGCCGCGAACGAGAAGCAACTCACGCTCATCCGCCGTGACCGCATCGGCTTCGTGTTCCAGGCCTTCAACCTGATCCCGACGCTCGACGCGGAGGAGAACATCACGCTCCCGATGTCGCTGGCCGGCCGCAAGCCCGACCAGGCGTGGCTCGACACCGTGGTGAGCACCGTGGGTCTCGGCGACCGGCTCCACCATCGTCCGTCGGAGCTGTCGGGCGGCCAACAGCAGCGCGTCGCCGTCGCGCGGGCGCTCGCGTCGCAGCCCGACCTGATCTTCGCCGACGAACCCACCGGCAACCTCGACTCCCGTGCCGGCGCAGAGATCCTCGGGTTCATGCGCCGCGCCGTCGACGAGTTCCACCAGACGATCGTGATGGTCACCCACGATCCCCTCGCCGCGGCGTATGCCGACCGTGTGGTGTTCCTCGCCGACGGCAAGATCGTCGACGAGATGCTCGAACCGACATCCGAGCGCGTGCTGGACCGGCTCAAGAACCTCGGGGACTAGCGCCTGTGTTCAAGCTCACGCTGAAGGGCCTCTTCGCCCACAAGCTGCGGTTCGCCCTCACCGCGCTGGCGGTGATGTTGGGCGTCTCGTTCCTGTCGGGAACGCTGATCCTCACCGACACGATCAAGCGCACGTTCGACGAGCTCTTCGCCGACGTCAACGAGGGAACCGACGCGTACGTCCGCTCGAGCGACAAGCTCGACTCGCAGTTCGGCACGATCCGACCGCGCATCCCCGCGGGCCTCGTTCCCGAGGTCGGCGGCGTCGACGGCGTCGCGATGCAGG
>JBBRHS010000335.1:0-3782 GCA_038222385.1 Acidimicrobiia bacterium | reverse complement strand
CCGAGTCGTTGCGCTACGGGTCGGGGTCGACGACCGGCGAGCTCGGCGAGCGTTGCTCCGTCAAGCGGTGGCATCTCGGCCAGCACGGTGGAAGTGTTCGATGGGCCATATCCCCACCGCTGGTGCTCGGCGAGGTCGACGGCGGTCTGCTCGGGAGTGGAGACCATGAGCATGGTTTGAGGCCCGGCGACTCGAACGACCTGGCGATCCGCGATGGCGTGGGCGTGGTGGAACCGGAGGCGAACCCGCTCGAACGTGCGATCGCGCACATACCGGTCGACGACGACCTGGTACTCCTGGACCGCGTGGTGCGACGAGCCCCACCGCGCAGCCGCCGACAGGAAGGCGGTGTAGTACCCGCACCCGAGGTGGCGCATCATCGGGTCAATGAAGTGCGCGGCCGGGACAGCACCCCAGCGCCGGAAGGTCGGGGGGATGGCGACGTAGAGCCCCCGAGTCGGCGAGAAGAGCAGGCCTTTCCGTGCGGCGTTGGCGACCGCGGCCCGCACCGACTCCGGACTGGCCCCGGTGATTTCCCGGATCTCCGTGCTGGTGAAGGAGCTCCGCCCCTCGCCCTGCAGACGATCCCATAACCCCTCGAAGTCAACACGCTTCACGAAAGTGAGCTTAGACCTCACTTTTGTATATCAGCTCTGCACTCTCCGGCAGAAGGTCCGGCACGCCAGGTCTGCGCGTTTATCGGATACTTCCTTCGTAAATGGCATGGTATCTAGTAGTTTCTTCGGATCAGCCCGGAGGAACCGATGGATAACCGGATCATCTTCGCCGACGACGTGCCCGACTCGACCCTGCACGACCGCGTCAACCGGGGCGAGCTGGTGCGGCTGGCCCGAGGCGTCTACACCACCGAGGTCGCCGCCGACCCTAGCGACGTGGTCCGCCGGTCGTGGCGGGAGATCGTGGGGCGGCGCTTCCCGGACGCAGTCGTCACGGATCGATCAGCGAAATGGGCCCAGCCACACGACGGCTACCTCTTCATCGCGTCCGCGCGCCAGGGCACCCTCGACCTTCCCGACCTCGTCGTCGTCTCACGCAAGGGACCCGGGGCGATCGAAGGCGACATAGCGATGGGAGCCGGCGTGCATCTCGCCTCACGTCCTCGCGCCATGCTCGACAACACCCGCCCGACGCGGAAGCGAACCGACCTTCCCCCAGCAACCTTGGCGCGGGCCGAGCTCGCCGACTGGATCGACCACCTCTGCGCCGTCGACGGGCCCGACACCGTCTCCACCTACCGCGACACCGCCGAGACACTCGCCGAGACACTCAATGCCTCGCCGGAACGTGTGGAGGTGCTGAACGAGCTCGTCGGTGCAGCGCTCGGCACTCGGGATTCCACGTCTGAGTCGACGGCGATGAGGGCTCGCGCCGCGGGCGTTCCGTTCGACCAGGGGCGGGTCCTTCGCTTCGAGCTGCTCGCCAACCACCTGCGCGACGTGGTGACAACCCATCCGGCTCTGCCCGCGGACGCGGCGCGCCGGGCGACGCTCCCGTTCTGGGAGGCGTACTTCTCGAACTTCATCGAGGGCACCGAGTTCACCCCCGACGAGGCCGAGCGCATCGTGTTCGAAGGCGAGGTGCCCGCGGCACGCCCGGAGGACGCACATGACGTGCTCGGCACCTACCAGCTCGTCTCGGATGAGGCTCAGATGCGGCGCCGGTCGGCCTCCGCCGACGAGTTCGTCGGGCTGCTCCGGGACTGGCATCGCCTCATCCTGGGCGGTCGGCCCGACAAGCGGCCCGGCGAGCTCAAGCTCTACCCGAACCAAGCCGGCAACACGCTGTTCGTCGCGCCCGACCTAGTCGAGGGCACCCTTCGACGCGGGTACGAGATCCTCGAGACGCTGACCACCCCGACCCAACGTGGAACGTTTGCTGCCTTCCTCGTCGCCGAGGTCCATCCTTTCGACGACGGCAACGGACGCCTGGCGCGCGCTGTGATGAACGCCGAGTACGTCGCCGGTGATGAGCAGCGGGCCGTGATCCCGACAATCTCCCGTAACGACTACCTCCGGGCACTGCGCCGGCTCAGCCGACAGGACCGACCCGACCTGTTCGTCACCTACTTGGATCGCGTCCGACGCTGGACCGCGCGCATGGACTGGTCCACCCTCGCTGTCGCGCGCGCGCTCCTCGATCGAACGAATGCCTTCGTCGATGCCAACGACGCCGAGGATCGCGGCCTCCAGCTCCTCGACCCAGCCACCGACGACCCGGCGATCACCACAGGGGAACCGGCGTGAACGAAGATCCCTCGTCCAACGAGCTCACCATCGAGGACGCGCCGACGTCCTGAACGTGAGCCCAGCGTTCGTCGCTGAGCTGATCGAGGCCGGGGCATTGCAGGCGCACGGCGGTGGCGGCGTACCTCGGTTGGTCGCCGCGGATGTCCTCGCGTATCGAGATCGGGGCGACTCCGTAGCGGAACAGGCCCTCGACGCGATGACCGCCGACGCGGAAGCTGCGGGCCTGTACGACGAGTAGTAGCCGGATCACGCGTCAGCGCATCGCCTCTTCGACGAGTGCCTTCAGCTCGTGGTCGGGACTCACGTGGCGCTTGTAGAGGGGGCTCATCGGGGTCTCGGCGAGGCGGACCGACAGCGCGACGAGTTCGTCGGCGCCGCGCTTCTCGCGGTGGACGTTGCCGAGAAACGCGAACTCGTTCATCACACCAAGCAGGCTCCGGCTCGCCGTCTTGGCGTAGTGGCCCTCGCCCATCGAGCGGATCTCGTTGTCGACGAACCTCGGATCGATCCCATGAGCGTCGAGCACACCCCGCAGCTCGTCGGGGAACCGGCGAGCAAGCGTGGTGGCCGGAGCGAGGGGCATGAAGACGGGGAGCAGCGTGCGCTCGTTGACGAGGAGAGCCACCTGGGGCTTCCAGAACAGCGCGGAGGCGTACCAGTACCCGAGCGCCGAGATCGGTTCGACGGGCTCGACGACGGGCTGCTTCACACGGTCGAGCAGCTTCTTCGTGGCATGGATGCTGAAGCTGGCCTGGTCGTTCACCGGACAAGCCTTCCACGGCGTCAGAACAGGTCGAGGCCGAGGTATCGGTCGACTCCTCGGCCGATGGGTTCGTGCTCTATGGGGATGGTCATGACCTCCAGGCGAGCGCGCATTTCGGCGGCGTCTTGTCGGGAGCCGAGGAACGACGATCGCCTGGGCCCTGCCGGATCGGTGTCGATCCCGAGATCATCGGCTTCGAGGATCGCTGAATTTCTCCTTGACTAGCTCACGACGTATAGCATGACATACACGCGACGTTGCGCTAGACATTCTACCGACGAGGTGCCATGACGACCCTGACTTCACTGCTGGATCATCTCGCGGAGGGCGGCGTGGTCGACACGGCTGACCTCGCCCGGGTCAGCGATACGAACCCCAGGAGCGTGGCGCGATGGAAGGCCCAGGAGGCAACCCCCCGGCGCGACGCCGAGGAGCGTCTGCTCGAGCTTCGTGCCGTTGTCGACCTCGCCCGCAAGGTGATGCGTGACGACGCCGCCCGGTTCTGGATGCGGTCGCCCAACCCTGATCTCCGATACGAGAAGCCACTCGACCTCGTTGCCGAGGGTCGCTACCAGCGTGTGATCGACCTGCTCCTGGCGCTCGCGGAGGGTGTGACCGTCTGACATGTCGCCGTTCGACTCGCAAGCCCTCGGACGGCTTGCCGGGACTGCACTCACTGCTGTTGCCTATCGGAACCAGGCCAAGGGGTTCGACCCTCGGAGCGGTGACGGCGCTCGCCGGCTCGGCGGCCG
>JBBRHS010000334.1:0-3791 GCA_038222385.1 Acidimicrobiia bacterium | reverse complement strand
TCGGCAAGGCCATCGAGGACCACGCCGCGGAGCAGGCCGCGAAGCAGCAACCCGCGTCTACGTGAACCTCCCGACTCCCGAACGCTTCACCGCACCCTCCGGGCTGGGCCTCGCCGTCTACGACTGGGGCGGCGCCGGCCCGCCCACGTTGCTCGCGCATCCGACCGGATTCCACGGACTCGCGTGGGCCCCGACCGCGGAGCGACTCGTCGCGGCGGGCCGCCGCGTGTGGTCGTTCGACTTCCGCGGTCACGGCGACAGCGATCCCGCACCCGACGGCTACGCCTGGTCCGGCTTCGCCGACGACGCGCTCGCGGTCGTCGAGCATCTCGGTCTCGCCGGTGACGCGACTCTGCTGGCGGTCGGTCACTCGAAGGGCGGCACCGCGCTCCTGCTCGGCGAGTTGGAGCGGCCCGGCACCTACGCCCGCGTCTGGGGCTACGAACCGATCGTGTTCCCGAGCGACGCACCGCTCGACCCACAGCCCGACAACCCGATGTCGAACGCGGCTCGTCGACGGCGGGCGGTGTGGGCCTCCCCCGACGAAGCGTTCGCCGCCTACGGCTCGAAGCCTCCACTCAGCTCGCTCACTCCCGACGCGCTGCACGCGTACGTCTTCGGCGGGATGCGCGAACAGGCCGACGGCACCTGGACCTTGAAGTGCGCCCCGGCCGACGAAGCCGCAATGTTCGCGATGGGTGCCGCCAACGGCCTCTGGAACACCCTGTCGGGCGTCGACTGTCCCGTCGTCGTCGCGTCGGGTGCTCACACCGACGCGATCAACCCGAAGCTCGCGCGCATGGTCGCCGAACGACTCCCCCACGGCCGCCTCGAGGTGTTCGACGACCTCGGCCACTTCGGCCCCATGGAAGACCCCGACGCCTGCGTCGCCTCGATGCTCGCGTTCGCCCCCTAACCCATCGTTCCGGTCATGTGAGCGGTTGCAAGCCAGCCCCACAGATGACCGAAACGGGGGCTTCGCCCCGTCCGACCGTCAGGCGCGGTGGAGAGCTTCGAAGACGGCGGTCCAGCGGTCGGGGTCGGACTGGTAGGGCGCGTAGAAGCTGATGCGGTCGAGGAGGTCGCCGTAGCGGGCGAGCAGGAGTCCGGGGATCTCCTCGGGCTCACCGACGACAGCGAACGCAGCGAGGATCTCGTCGTCGATGAGTTCGCCCATCGTGTCCCACTCGCCCTGCTTCGAGAGCGCGTTGAGCTCGGTCTGGAGATCGCCCCAGCCGTGCAGTTCGAGGACGCCGCGGTACGCGGGCGTCGAGCCGTAGAACGCGACCTGACGCTTCGTCCCGACCCGTGCGGCCGCGAACTCCTCTTCGTTGGTGCCGGTGACGACGAACATCGGGCCGGTCACCTCGAAATCGGCCCGCTCCCGTGCGCCGGCCTTCCAGCCCCGTTCGAGCGCGGGCATCGACACCTCGCGCACGTAGCGCTCAGTGGTGAAGCCGTGCAGGATGATCCCGTCGCACGCCTCCCCGGCGACCTCGGTCATCTTCTCCCCGACCGCGGCGAGGAAGACCTTCGGGCTGCCGTACGGGTTCGGCCCCGGGTTGAAGAACGGTGTCATCAGGGTGTGTTGGTAGAACTCACCGCGGAAGTCGAGCTTCTCGCCGTCGTTCCAGGAGCCCCAGATCGCGCGCATGGCGAGGATGAACTCGCGCATCCGCGCCGCCGGGCTCGACCACGGCATCGAGAAGCGCTTCTCGACGTGGGCCTTGATCTGGCTGCCGAGTCCGAGGATGAACCGACCCTCGCTGAACCGCTGGAGGTCGTAGCCGATGTTCGCGAGCGTCATCGGGCTGCGCGCGAACGCCACCGCGATCCCCGTACCGAGCTCGATCCGCTCCGTGGCCTGCGCGGCCAGGAGGATCGGGAAGAACGGATCGTGCGCCATCTCGGCGGTGAGTCCGCCGTCGTAGCCCATGTCTTCCAGTTCCTTGGCCGACGACGCGGCGCGCGAGAGGTTGGCGGTCTGGATCATCCCGTCGATCTTCATGGCAAGACCCTAGGCACGCGGCAGCGGCGCCGCACGAGACGGACGTGGATCGTGCGATCCAGGCCCGTGACGCCACGGGCCCGATGGTCCTAGCCGTACCCGGCCGGCGCCAGCGTCGAGCAGCCTTGCCGGATTCAGGAGCTCGCCCCTCCGGCGGCCATCTGTGCGCCCATGTGCTCCAGGACGTGGGCGTGCTCGACCTGTGGGCTGAACAGGACCACCTCGGCGTCGGTGACCACCCGCACCGTGTGCCCCGGCGGCCAGTAGAAGAGGTCACCGCCCGAGCAGGTCTCCTCGGATCCGTCGCCGTAGGTGACGACGGCTTCGCCCGAGAGGACGTAGCCCCAGTGGGGTACCTGGCAGGCGTCGCCCACGAGGCCCCGCAGGAGCGGAGCGATGTCGGTTCCGGATCCGAGGGAGAAGTACTCGCCCCCGAGCGGCCCGGAGCCGCCGGGATCACCGAAGCCCCCGGCTTGGCGCGCGATCGCGCCGGGCGCTTCGAGTTTGACCGGGATGTCATTGCGGTTGATGCGCATGGTGGTACCTCCCGAGTGCGCAGATGCGAACGATGAGCACCATCGTGAACCAGCCCGCTTGCAGCATCATGGAGGTTCACCTGCAGCGCCGTTGTCGACAGATCGACGGCAGTGGCTGTTCAAGAAATCGACCGTTGGATGCCGATGATGCAGGGTGGCCACAGTTGAGATTCCTTCGCGTCCGCACGCCGGTGATCCGCTGGTCGCCGAGATCCGCCGGGACCCGCCGAAGGCACACCCGTCGGCCCCGGCCGGGGTCTGGTCGGCGACGCTCGACTGCCTCGAGTTCATCCACGACCACGCGGCCGGCAAGGTCACGCTCGAGACGGGCTGCGGCGCGTCGACGATCGTCTTCGCCTCCGTCGCGGCCGCGCACACGTCGGTGTTCCTCGGCCCGGCCGAGGGCGAAGCGGTGGCGAAATGGTGTGCCGATCACGACGTCGACACCGAGCACCTGACGTTGCAGCCGGGTTCGTCACCCGAGGTACTGGCGGCGATGCCCCACGATCCCATCGACATCCTCTTCATCGACGGCTGCCACGCCCACCCGTTCCCCCAGCTCGACTGGTACCTCGCGGCGCCACGCGTGCGGGCGGATGGGATCGTGATCGTCGACGACATCCAGCTCCCCGGCCCTGCGTCGCTCCACCGATTCCTGCGCGGCGACGAGCGCTGGGAGCTGATCACCGACGCCGGCTACTGGTCGGCGTTCCGCCGCACAGCCCAGTGGGACCTCTCCACCGAGTGGGCGTCGCAGGCCCATCCCGTCGACGGTCTCGACCGCGTCCGACATCTCGCCCGCGCCCCGCGCCGGCTGCTAGCGATGGCTCGGAACGCACGCAACGCGCAGCGCATCGGCGTCGCACCCTGGCAACGCCGCCACACTCACTGACGCTCGCATCGCGACCAGACGATCCCGTGCTCGTACGCGTGACCACCGCGTGGACCCGGTCGCGCAGGCGTTCCTGATCCACCGCGAACACCGGGAGCGTACCGAGCACGTCGTCGACAATGGCGTGGGTGTTCGGTGAGCTCGTCGGTGGGCGCCGACGCCACGCCGGGTCACGTGACCTCGGTCCCGTCGGGTCTGAGCACGCGGAGGTCGCTCCCGTCGAACTTCAGCTGCCACCCGCGTTGGTGCGCGACGTGGTGGTGGCGGTCGCAGAGGAGCACGAGGTTGTGGGCTGCGGTCGGGCCCTGGTCGATCCAATGGGTGACGTGGTGCGAGTCGCACCACCCGGGTGGTC
>JBBRHS010000333.1:0-3793 GCA_038222385.1 Acidimicrobiia bacterium | reverse complement strand
CGCGACCTGTGCCGTGGCCCGCACGTGCGGAGCACCAAGGTGCTCGGCAACGCGTTCTCGCTGATGCGTGCCTCTGCGGCATACTGGCGCGGCTCGGAGAAGAACCCCCAGCTCCAGCGGATCTACGGCACCGCCTGGCCGTCGAAGGCCGAGCTGCATGCCCACCTGCAGCGGCTCGCCGAGGCCGAGCGGCGCGACCACCGCAAGCTCGGCGTCGAGCTCGACCTGTTCTCCTTCCCCGAGGAGATCGGGTCCGGTCTCGCGGTGTTCCATCCCAAGGGCGGGATCATCCGCAAGGTGATGGAGGACTACTCCCGCGAACGCCACGAGGCCGGGGGGTACGACTTCGTGAACTCACCGCACATCACGAAGCGAGACCTGTTCGAGATCTCGGGCCACCTCGACTGGTTCGCCGACGGCATGTACCCGCCGATGGAGCTCGACGGGGGCACCGAGTACTACCTCAAGCCGATGAACTGCCCGTTCCACATCCTGATCTACCGGAGCCGCACGCGGTCGTACCGCGAGCACCCGCTGCGACTCTTCGAGTTCGGCACCGTCTACCGCTACGAGAAGTCGGGCGTCGTCCACGGACTCACCCGCGTGCGGGGCATGACCCAGGACGACGCCCACATCTTCTGCACCCGCGAACAGGTTGTGCCCGAGCTGACCCGTGCGCTCGAGTTCGTCCTCGGCCTCCTGCGCGACTACGGCCTCGACGACTTCTACCTCGAGCTGTCGACGAAGCCGCCGGGCAAGGCCGTCGGGACCGATGCCGAATGGGACGAAGCGACGCAGGCTCTCCGTGAGGTCGGGGTCGACGCCGGGCTCGAGCTGGTGATGGACGAGGGCGGTGGCGCGTTCTACGGCCCGAAGATCTCAGTGCAGATCCGCGACGCGATCGGGCGCACGTGGCAGATGTCGACGATCCAGCTCGACTTCCAGCTCCCGCAGCGCTTCGACCTGCACTACACCGGTGCCGACAACGAGCGGCACCGACCGATCATGATCCACCGCGCCCTGTTCGGCTCGATCGAACGGTTCTTCGCGATCATGCTCGAGCACTACGCCGGCGCGTTCCCGTTCTGGCTCGCACCGGTGCAGGTGAGTCTGCTCCCGGTGGCCGACCGTCATGAGCCGTACGCGTTCCGCATCGCCGACCGACTGCGGTCGGAGGGGTACCGGGTCGAGGTGCTCGACGCTCACGCCGACACCCTCGGTGCCCGGGTGCGCAAGGCGAAGACCGACAAGATTCCGTACGTGCTCGTCGTCGGCGACTCCGACGCAGAGAACGGCACCGTCGGCGTGAACGAACGGGGGAGTGAGCGACCCGAGCGCGACGTGACGGTCGACGACTTCGTCGCCCGACTCGCGGCGCGCCTCATCGAACGGAACTGAGACGATGAGTCCGGGCGGCTTGGAACGGCTCTGGGCCGGGTGGCGTTCGGACTACATCGAGGGCGTCACGACCAAGGGACGGACACACGAGTGCCTGTTCGAGGCGCTGGCCTCCATGGACGACGACGAGGCGATGATCCTCGAACGCACCGCGACGACGTTCACGGTGATGAATGCGTTCCCCTACACCTCCGGCCACCTGATGGCGGTCCCGCTCCGTCACGTCGCGGGCCTCACCGAGCTCGACACCGAGGAAGCCTCGGCGCTCATCTCGGCGACCCAGCGGGCGAATGCTGCCATCGAAGCCGCCTACGCGCCGCAGGGGATCAACATCGGCATGAACATCGGTGCCGCGTCGGGTGCGGGGGTTCCCGGTCACCTCCACGTGCACGTGGTGCCGCGATGGAACGGCGACACCAACTTCATGACCGCAGTCGCCGAGACGCGCGTCCTCCCCGAGTCCCTCCGGCACACCTACGAGAAGCTCCGGGCCGGCTTCCCGGGATAGGTTCGATCCCATGGAGCTCACGCGATGACCGAAGGTCCCGCCGATCCCCCTCACTCCGACCCCCCGTACTCCGCCGATGAATACGGCGATGCGCTCCCCGAAGACCTCGACGTCACCGCGTACGTCGGTCCGTACACCTTCCCCGACATCCGTCGTCGTCGGATCGCGGCGTACCTCTACTTCGCGATCGCGGCGGTGGCGCTGCTGGGCTGGTTCTTCAGCGGCAACGGTGGACTGCTGGTTGCCGCGATCCTCGTCGGCCTGATCGGTGCGTACAGCTTCGCCGCCGGTTGGCACCTCGCGGTCGACCAGACCGAAGCGCTCGCGGTCGCCTCGCGCACGGTGGGCTTTCCCGTCGGCCACGCCTCGGCGCAGCTCGCGTGGCGCGGGCTCCTCAGCCGCCCCGCGTGGCGGATGCTGCTCTACAGCGCCGACGACCCGCCCAGCCTGCGGGGCCTCGTCGAGCTCGACGCCGTGAACGGCCACGTGATGGGGGAGTACACCGAACGCAACCCCGAGGATTGGTCGGTCTACGGGTTGACCACCACCGACGGAGCCGGAACCGAGACGTAGGTCGTCGCGTAGTTGTTCTTGGTCTCGAGCACCCGGAACGAGCCGATCGTGATGGTCGGAGGCGTGACGGGCGCGGGGGTCGTCGGGTACAGACGGACGCGGGCGCCGGTGACGGCCTTGCCGTGCCAGTCGAGCGGGAGCTTGACCGCGGTCCGGCTGTGGCCTCCCTTGTAGAAGACCGTGCCACCGAGGCCGAAGTCGTTCGCGTACCAACGGGTGTCGCCCGCGATCTGGAGCTCGACGCCGACGGCCTTCGTCCCGACGGGCGTGGTGTCGAGGTCGACGATCGCGTACTGGCGCGCGTCACCCGGCCCCGTGGCGAGCGGGTTGGTGTTGTAACCGGCCTGTTCGCGCTGGAGCTCCTCGCCCATGACCCGGTACCCGAGCGCGAACGGGTCCATCGCGGACTCCCGCACCTCGCCCGGGAGCGGAGGGGGCACGAGACCCTGGTGGAACCGGAACTCGGTGTTGCCGGTGTCGGACAGCACGTTGTTCCCCGTCGCGACCCGCAGGACCGGGTGGCCACCGAAGTAGGAGCCGGCGAACGCCACGTAGCTGTGGTCGAGACCGACCTGGTCCTCGGGGTGGTCCGGCAGGCAGGCGGCGCAGGTCTGGTAGGTCGCCGACGTCACTGTGCCCGCCGCGTCGACGTTCACGATCGCGGTGGTCTCGATGTCGGTGGTGCGGCCGTAGCCGCCCCACAGCAGGATCGGTGCGATGCCGGTCCCGGCGTCCTCGTTGCTCCAGATCGTCGTGTACTCGAGGCGGCGACCACCGCCGGCCGCGGGGGTGTTGTCGACGTACTGGAACAGCGGTGTGTCACTGTGCGCGCTGATGCCCCGACCGTAGAGCACGGGCGCGTGTGCGATCCCGAGGTAACCGGGGTCGGTGGGCGGCACGACGGTGAGGTCGATGTTGTGCACCAGGACGGTCGGTGTGCCGCTCGTCGGCGACAGGTCGGCACGGACGCTCAGCGTGAGCTCGTGGGTCCCGGTCGTGAGTGGTCCGGTGAAGCCGGTGTAGGTGGTGGGGGCCGCGGCGCCGAACAGCACGAAGGTCTGGGCGACTCCGCCGTCGATCGAGGCCTCGACCACGACCGACGTGTCCGTGGCGCTGGTCCACGCGGTCCCCGGAGCCGACATCTGGATCTGGAGCTGTCCCTCACCCGCGATCGGGGTCTCCGGCGCGAGCACGGCGCCCTTCGGATGCGCCACGATCGAAGTGGTGAGTGGCTCGCCCGGCGTCACCGACCGTCCGGGACTCGGATAGTTGATCGTCGCGCATCCGACGGCGACGACCGTCGCCAGTGCGAAC
>JBBRHS010000332.1:0-3795 GCA_038222385.1 Acidimicrobiia bacterium | reverse complement strand
GAAGCGACGATCGACGGGACCCACATCGCCTCGCTGGGCGCGGGGCAGTTCTTCGGCGAGTTGGCCCTGCTCGACCGCGGCCCGAGGGTCGCGACCGTGGTCGCATCCTCGTCGATGCTGCTCCTGGTCCTGTCGGGCCGTGAGTTCGACGAGCTCATCGGCAAGGCGATCCCGTCGGTGAGCCGACGGATGCTGATGGTGCTCGGTCGACGGCTCCGGGAGGCCGACGAACAGCTCGCCGACCGGGGGAGCCCCCGTCTCACCGGTCTCTGAGGGCGCCGATCCTCGGCGTGAGAGACTGAGGTCGTGCCCGAGCGCGACGCAGACTTCAGCACCTACTCGGGGATCGAGGTCGATCCGGTCTACGGGCCCGAGGGGTCGGAACGCCCGGGGGAGTTCCCGTACACGCGCGGGCCGTACGAGTCGATGTACCGCTCGAAGCTCTGGACCATGCGGATGTTCGCCGGGTTCGGCACCGCGGTCGACACCAATCAGCGCTTCCGGGAGATCCTCGCCGCGGGTGGCGACGGCCTCTCGACCGCGTTTGACCTGCCGACCCTGATGGGACGCGATTCCGACGACCCCCTCGCGCTGGGCGAGGTCGGGAAGTGCGGTGTCGCCGTCGACACGCTCGCCGACGTCGAAGACCTC
Source organism: Acidimicrobiia bacterium (assembly GCA_038222385.1). Classification (GTDB taxonomy): domain Bacteria; phylum Actinomycetota; class Acidimicrobiia; order IMCC26256; family JANYLB01; genus JANYLB01. Next base: position 3,144 of record JBBRHS010000332.1, on the reverse strand, counting down.
TACCGAGACATCGATCTCGGTGCCGTGACCACGTCGATGACGATCAACTCGCCGGCTCCCGTGCTCCTCGCGATGTACCTCGCGGCGGCGGAGGCGAACGGCGTCCCCCGGGCCGCGCTCGGCGGCACCCTGCAGAACGACATCCTCAAGGAGTACCAGGCGCAGAAGGAGTTCTACTTCCCGCCCCGACCGAGCATGCGGCTCGTGAGCGACGTGATGGCCTTCACCGCAGCCGAGATGCCGCGCTGGCATCCGGTGTCGATCTCCGGCTACCACATCCGCGAGGCGGGATCGACGGCACCCCAGGAGCTCGCGTTCACCCTCGCCAACGGTTTCGCCTACGTCGAAGCTGCGCTCGCGGCCGGACTCGCGATCGACGACTTCGCGCCCCGCCTCTCGTTCTTCTTCAACGCCCACGTCGACTTCTTCGAGGAGATCGCGAAGTACCGCGCCGCCCGACGCATCTGGGCCCGGTGGCTGCGCGACCGGTACGGGGCCGTGAGCGAACGGTCGCTGCAGATGCGCTTCCACACCCAGACCGCCGGGGTGTCGCTCACCGCGCAGCAACCCGAGATCAACCTCGTCCGTACTGCGATCGAAGCGCTTGCCGGTGTGCTCGGCGGGTCGCAGAGTCTCCACACCAACTCGTTCGACGAAGCACTCGCACTCCCCACCGAGAAGGCGGCCCGTCTCGCGTTGCGCACCCAGCAGGTCATCGCGCACGAGACCCGCGTCACCAACGTGGCCGACCCGCTCGGCGGTTCGTACTACGTCGAGGCACTCACCGACGAGATGGAACAGCGGGCCGAGGCGATCTTCTCCCACATCGAAGAGCTCGGCGACGGTTCGATGCTCGAAGGCGCGTTCGTCGGGATCGAACAGGGCTGGTACCAGAGCGAGATCTCCCAGGCCGCCTACGAGCTCGAACGCAAGCTGAACGACGGCCGGCACGTGATGGTCGGGGTCAACGCGTTCTTCGAGGGCAACGACGACGCGCCGCCCGAGACGCTCCGGATCGACCCCCGGTGTGAGGAGGACCAGACCAAGCGTCTCGCCGCGGTGAAGGCCGATCGCGACGGTGAGGCCGTCGAACGCGCGCTCGCGCGGGTGCGGTCCGACGCCGCCGATCCGGCGGTGAACCTCATGCCCGCGCTCGTCGACGCGGTCCGCGTGTACGCCACGCTCGGGGAGATCATGGACGCCATGGCCGACGAGTTCGGCCGGTACCGTGAGACGCCGGTCTTCTGAGAGCCGTCTCGGTGTGTCGGACGCCACCCGAGGTGAGTCAGCTCGTCCAGTATTCCGCACAAACGTCCAACTTTCTTGACAACCGTCGAGGATCATGGACAATGGGCACGTGCTGCTCCGGGAACCGCTCGTCTCGATGTTCGGTGGAGCCCGTGCCCGACTCGTCGAGGTCGTCCTCGGGATCGACGACGATCTCACCGTTCGTCACGCGGCTCGTCTCGCCGACATCTCGCCGACCACAGCGTCACATTCGCTCTCGGCACTCGCCCGGATCGGTCTCGTCGAAGGGCGGCCCAAGGGCAACCAGATCCTGTACCGGTTGAACGCGGACCACTACGCGGTGCCGCATCTGCGTGGACTGCTCGACGCCGCCCGAGAGGCCGATGCCGACGCCGTCTCCCTCGTGATGTCGACCCTCGCAGGCGTTCCGGACGCGATCGTCGTGTTCGGCTCGGTCGCACGCGGCGACGACTCTCCCGGAAGCGACATCGACCTGCTCGTCGTCGCACCCGACGTCGAGACGAGCCGCCGCTGGGCCGAGCGTTCCTACGAAGTCGGTGAGGTACTGCAACACCATCTCGGTGTCGTCGTCGATGTGGTCGTTGCGGTCCGTCCTGATCTCGAGGCCGCGCGGAGCCCGTTCTGGCGCGAAGTGCTCCAGGACGGCCGCAGCATCGCCGGCGCTTCGATGCGTGACTTGGTCGTCGAGATGGCGACGTGACCCGGACACCCCGGGTGAAGACCGTCCCCCGGACACGAGCTCGGGTGTACGCGCGCGAAGCCCGGGAGGTGCTCGAGGGCGCGAAGTCGGCGTCGGAGCTCGGACACGCGCGGCTCGCCGCGCTCGGAGGAGTCAACGCCTGTGTTCGTGCGTCGGATGCGATCTGCGTGGCCGAACGGGGTGAGTACGCGCAGGGCGAGGATCACGGCCAGGCTCTCTCGCTGCTCGAGCAGGTTCCCGGTGGCAGTGCCCTCGCGACGAAGCTCCGACTCGCGTTGGGATACAAGTCTGACTGGAGCTACGGCGTGACCGCAGTGTCGGGGCCGGAGCTGGTCAAGGTGTTGCGAGCGGCCGAGGCGTTGGTCGTCGAGGCGGAGCGGAGGAGCTGATGCTGAACGAACGCGAGCTCGAGGTCGCGCGCGCCGCGAAAGGGTTCATGCCCGAAGACGAAGGACTTGCGCTCCACGAGGCCGGCCTCGACGGCGGGCGCGTCGGGCCGTTGCTCGAGATCGGCTCGTACTGCGGAAAGTCGGCGGTGTACCTCGGCGCGGCCGCGGCCGCGCGCGACGTCGTGCTCTTCACGATCGACCACCACCATGGCTCCGAGGAGAACCAGTCCGGGTGGGAGCACCACGACGCGTCGGTGGTCGACGCCCTCACCGGGCGCATGGACACGCTGCCGTTCTTCCGGCGCACGATCGAAGACGCCGGGCTCGAGCGGTCGGTGGTGGGGGTCATCGCCGACTCGCCGACGGTCGGCCGGTTCTGGGCGACGCCCGTCGGGCTGTTGTTCATCGACGGCGGCCACGCCGAAGACATCGCCCTCGCCGACTACGTCGCCTGGTCGGGGTTCGTGGCTCCGGGGGGCGTGCTCGCGATCCACGACGTGTTCGAAGACCCCGCCGACGGCGGCGAGGCCCCGTTCCGCGTCTGGCAGCGCGCCGTCGCCGACGGCTTCGAACCCGTCTCGACCACCGGCAGCCTCCGCACCCTCCGCCGCTGACGTCCGAACCCTCGTTCTCGTCATCTGTGGCCGCGAAGTGGGTGCAGGACCTGCTCGGTGAGGCGTTCGTCACCGCGATCATCAAGAACGGCAAGGACATCACGACGGTGGCCCACATCGGGCGTCACATCCCGGCCGAGCTGCGCACCGCGACGATCGCGAGCGGCCGCGA
>JBBRHS010000331.1:0-3804 GCA_038222385.1 Acidimicrobiia bacterium | reverse complement strand
CCCGCGGGGTCGGCGTACACGAGGTCGTTCTCGCCGGCGACGTGGAAGCGGCGTCCGTAGGACCGCCGCCCGGCCTCGAGGTAGGCGAGGTCGTCGGGGAGCCAGCCGAGGTAGTGGTCGAACGAGCGGTTCTCCATCATCACGATCACGACCGTGTCGATGGGTGCGTCGCCGGGCTTCCCGTCGAGCATCCGGGGGACCGAAAGCGCTTGCTCCGCGGTGGAATCGCGGCGGTCGTCGCAGGCCGCGAGCCCGGCCGCGCCGAGCGCCGCGGCGCCACCGAGCCGAGCGGCCCGGCCGATGAACGAGCGACGATCCATCGGATCAGTCGGGCGGCGGGCCGAAGTACTGCGCGGCCAACTCGGGTCGAGGCTGGATGAACAGGCCGTCGGCCTCGGCGCAGAGCGTGTCGCCGGCCCAGAGCTGCGCGAGCGACCGGATGCGACGACCCTCGACCTGCTCGACCCACGCCTCGAAGCGCACGTCGGTGAAGAGCGGGGTCGGGCGGCGGTACCGCACCTTCAGCGTGCCGGTCATGCCCGGGTTGTCGTTCGCGATGTTCACGATGCCGAGCACCTCGTCGAACGCGAGGGCGACCATGCCGCCGTGCACGTAGCCCGGGGGCCCTTCGTAGGCGGCGCCGAAGCGGCCGGTTGCGTGCACCCGACCGTCGACGACCTCCCAGTCGAGCCGCGGCGACAGGGGACTGGCGTCGCCGACGACGGGACTGCGGGGCAGGTAGTCGTCGTGGCTGCGCGGTCGGTACCCGGCACCGTCGGCCCGACGGTCGCCGCCGAGCGACGCGGTGAGCCGGTCGACGACCTCGGCCGCGGCGGCGAGAGCCTCGGGAGTGGCGTCGTCGTTGCGCATCAAGGTGTCGATCAGCGCGCGCAACGACTCTGCGACCCGCGCCCGCTCGGGTGTCGCGAACTCCGGAGCGTCGGGAAACCCCGGTGCGGCCTCGCTCACGAGCACTGCCATCCGGGTCGACTCCGCTGCGCCGTCTCGATCATCACCGGTTCCCGGCCTCCTGCTCGTGTCCGACGGCTCCGCTGCGTCTCATCTGCCCTGGTAGTTCGGGGTGCGCTTCTCCTTGAACGCGAGGGGTCCTTCCTGCGCGTCCTCGGAGGCGAACACCTCCCAGCCGATCGTGTCCTGGACCTGCATGGCCTCGGCGTCGGGCATGCCTTCGGTCTCGCGGAACGCGCGCAGGATCGCTTGGGTCGACAGTGGACCGCACGCGGCGATCTGTTCGGCGACCGCCTTGGCGACCGTGAGCGCGTGGCCCTCGGGCGCGAGGCGCGAGATCAACCCGATCTGGAGTGCTTCGTGGGCGGTGACCGGCCGGGCCGACAGCAGGATGTCCATCGCCTGCGCGTAGGGGATCTGGCGGGGGAGACGCACGGCCGACCCGCCGAGCGGGAACAGTCCGCGGCGCGCTTCCCACACTCCGAAGATCGCGGTCTCCGCGGCAACGCGCACGTCGGTGCCCTGCAGCATCTCGGTGCCGCCGGCGACCGCGTAGCCCTCGACCGCGGCGACGAGCGGCTTGGAGAGGCGGTAGTCGCGCAGCAGGCCCTTCCAGTGCAGGTTCTGCTCCTCGGCCATCCGCTGGCGGACGTGGGGGTCCTCCGACGGTGTGCCCATCGCTTTCAGGTCGGCACCGGAGCTGAACGTGCCGCCCGCGCCGGTGAGGATGGCGCAGCGGATCTCGGGCGTCTCGTCGACGTAGGTGAAGCCGTCGGCGAGACCGACGAGCATGTCGGGGCTGAGGGCGTTGCGGGCCTCGGGTCGGTTCATCGTCAGCGTGACGACGTGTCCCTCGCGTTCGACGGTGCAGTGCTTGGTGCTCATCGGCAGCAGATCGGCCATGGGTCTCGGGTCGGCTCCTCGTCGGGGGCTCCCGGGTGCGCCGGGAAGGTGGAACCGATTCTACGTCGTGCTCGGTAGGCTCTCCTCGACGACGGGGCCCGACGGAGGGCCGCACCGAAGGGGACGTCATACCGTTCACCGCGCTCGATCTCACCGATCCCGACGAGACGACGCGCAACCTCATCTCGGGCGGGACCCGTCTCCCCGACACGCGGCCCGCGGGCGAGGTCGGACGGCTCCGCTCTGCGCTGATCGGCGGCATCAAGCACATGCCGGGCACCTACACCGCCGAGTGACCCGACCCATCCAGGAGCACCACCTCACCGCGCGCCGCGCCCGGTGGATCACGCTCGGGTGTGTGGCCGGTGACACCGGGCGGGCGGAGTCGACCCGGGTGAGCGTGTTGCGAGCCCTGAATAGAACGTGTTCTACTTGGCTCGTTCGGCAGTGAGGACACGACCCGAGGGGGAACACGCATGGCCGGTGGCTTCTGGGTGCACGCGACCGAGGATCCGTCGTACCTGGCTGTGGTCGACCCCGACGGCACCGAGCACACCGCCGGCGAGCTCCTCGCCCGCTCCAACCAGCTGGTCCACGGGCTGCGGTCGCTCGGCCTCCAGCCGGGCGATGCGATCGCGGAGCTGCTGCCGAACGGCGTTGCGCCGGTGGAGCTGTTCCTCGCCGCGACCCAGGCCGGCTTCTACCTCACCCCGATCAACTTCCACCTCACCGGACCCGAGATCGCCTACATCATCAAGGACTGCGAGGCGAAGGCCGTCTTCGTGCATCCTCGCTACGCCGACGCGGGCACCGCGGCCCTCGACGAGCTCGACTTCCCGAAGGAAGCGCGCTTCTCGTATGGGTCCGGAACCTCCGGCGAGGGCGGAGGAGCCATCCCCGGGTTCCGTCCGGTGGAGGAGCTGCTCTCGGGGCAGCCGACCACCGCACCCGAGGACCGTCGACCGGGGCTCACGATGCACTACACGTCGGGTACCACGGGTCAGCCGAAAGGTGTGCGGCGCACGCTGCCCGATGCCGACGTCGACGTGAGTGCCGAGATGAACTCGCTGTTCCTCATGCTCTTCGGCATCCCGCCGAAGGAGGGCAACGTCCACCTGGTCACGTCGCCGAACTACCACACCGCGGTCACCACCTTCGGGGGTAATGCGCTGCACGCCGGCCACACGCTCGTGTTCATGGACAAGTGGCAGCCGGGCGACACGCTCGAGAAGATCGAGCAGTACGGCGTGACCCACACGCACATGGTCCCGACCCAGTTCCACCGGATGCTCGCGCTCCCCGACGACGTGCGCGCCAAGTACGACGTGTCGTCGATGCAGTGGGCGATCCACGCCGCGGCGCCGTGCCCGGTCGACGTGAAGCGCAAGATGCTGGACTGGTGGGGTCCGGTCATCTACGAGTACTACGCCGCGACCGAGGGCGGCGGAACGCTCGCTACCCCGGAGCAGTGGCTCGAACATCCCGGCACCGTCGGCACCGCGTGGCCGATCTCCACCCTGCGCATCGTCGACGACGACATGAACGACGTCGAGGCCGGCACGCCCGGCACGGTGTACATGAAGATGGACACCGCGCAGTTCGAGTACAAGGGCGACAAGGCCAAGACCGAGGAGAACCGACTCGAGGGGTTCTTCACCGTCGGCGACATCGGCTACCTCACCGACGACGGCTACCTGTTCCTGTGCGACCGCAAGAGCGACATGATCATCTCGGGTGGGGTGAACATCTACCCGGCCGAGATCGAGGGCGAGATCCTCACCAACCCCAAGGTCGCCGACGCGGCGGTCTTCGGCATCCCCGACGACGACTGGGGCGAGCACGTGAAGGCGGTGGTGGAGGTCGCCGCCGGCACCGTTGCCAGCGTCGACCTGGCCGCCGAGATCCTGGCGTACTGCCGCGAGCGCCTGGCAG
>JBBRHS010000330.1:0-3835 GCA_038222385.1 Acidimicrobiia bacterium | reverse complement strand
CACCTCGGCTCCGAAGCGGGAGCCGTCGCCCACGGCTTCCCGGATCTCGTTGCCGGTGTCACCGATGATGATGCCGATCTCACGGATCCCGGCCGCCACCATGTCCTCGATCCCGTAGAAGAGGATCGGCTTGTTGGCGATCGGCACCAGCTGCTTGGCGCTGGTGTGGGTGATCGGCCGGAGGCGTGTGCCCGCCCCACCGGACAGGATGAGTCCCTTCATCGGCGGTGAGGCTAGACGACAGACCCGGAGGGCTCCGAGGGGCCCGCGGTCGGGGGCGCTCCGCGCAGGCTGTACCTTTTCCTCCATGTCGAGGGCGATGCTCCGAATCTGCGTACCACTCCTGGTGGCTCCCTTGGCGCTGTCCGTGGCATTCGGTGCAGGCGCCGCCGCGGCCGCCGACCAGGGCGAGTGGGACCCCCGCATCGCCCCGCTCGTGACGACGGTCGAGAAGATCCGCGGCATCGACTTCGACCATCCCGTCCCCGTCCGGTTCCTCTCCGACAAGGCCTTCCGCAAGGAGGTCACCGCCGACGAGAACGATCTCACCAAGCGTGACAAGCGGGAGATCCGGCGGGCGACCGAGTCGCTGCGGGCGCTCGGCCTGATCTCGGGCGACGTCGACCTCTTCGACGCGGTGAACACGACGCAGGGCTCCGACGTGCTCGCGTTCTACGACCCCGACGAGAAGGAAGTGGTCGTCCGCGGCAAGGGCCCGATCGACGTGTCGACGAAGGGCACCCTCGTCCACGAGCTCACGCACGTGCTCCAGGACCAGGAGTTCGACCTGACCAAGATCCAGGACGGCTTCGACGAGACGACCACCGCGGCCGAAGCGTTCGATGCGCTCGTCGAGGGTGACGCGACGTGGGTCGAGAACGAGTACGTCGGTCAGCTCTCCGAGAGCGACCAGGACACGTACTACACCGCGCAGGAGACCGCGGGTGGCGAGGCCGACGCCGATGCCGCACCGGTGCCGAAGATCGTCGAGGTGCTGTTCGGTGCGCCCTACATCCTCGGTCCCGATCTCGTCGACATCCTCCGGCTCGAAGACGGCTCGCGCGCGCTCGACGACGCCTTCCGCAACCCACCGACCGCGGACGCGCAGGTCCTCGATCCCGTGAAGCTCCTGCTGCAGACCACCACGAAGCAGGTGGCGGCGCCGAAGCCGGGCAAGGGCGAGAAGCAGGTCGGCAAGGCCGACGAGTTCGGCGCGCTCGGTCTCTACCTCGTTCTCGCGAGCCGCCTGCCCGCCGCGCAGGCATTCGCCGCCGCGAGCCGGTGGGCCGGCGACCGCGAGATCACGGTGCGCGACGGCGACACGACGTGCATTCGCGCTGCGTTCCGCGGTCGGACCACGGGCGCGACGAAGGCGCTCACCGCCGGACTCGAGGCGTGGGCGGCGACGCTCCCAGCGGGGACTGCCACCGTGACGCCGTCGAAGCAGACGGTCGAGCTGCGCTCGTGCGATCCCGGAGTCGACGGGGGGACCCCGCCCGAGGACTCCCGCTTCGACGAGGCGCTCACCGTGCTCGTCGAGCGCAACGGCGCGCTCGCCGAGGCGTTCCGCGGGGACGCGCCCACCGATGTCGCCGCGTGCTTCGCCGACGGTCTCGTGGCCGAACCGTCCTTCAGCGACCTCGTCGCCCAAGCTGTTCGTGGCGAAGAGATCGACCCCGCGACGGAGGAAGCGCTGACGGCCGGTGCCCAAGCCGTCGCTCAGCGCTGTCAGGCCGCCGGCTGATCAGACGACCGGCGCTCGGCCGGTCAGGTGACGAAGTACTTGGCCTCGGGGTGGGGCACGACGATCGCGGCGGTCGTCTGCTCGGGATCGAACATGAACTCCTCGGTGAGGGTCACCCCGATGCTCGCCGGATCGAGGAGGTCGACGAGCTTGGCCTGGTCCTCGAGGTCGGGACACGCGGGGTAGCCCCACGAGTAGCGCGACCCCCGGTACTTCTGGCGGAACAGGCCCTGTACCGACGGGCCGTCTTCGTCGACGTAGCCCCACTCCTCGCGCATGCGGAGGTGCCAGAGCTCCATGAGTGCCTCGGTGGTCTCGATCGAGAGTCCATGCGCGAGGAGGTACTCCTGGTACCGGTCCTCGCCGAACAGCTCGCGTTCGTGCACGGTGGCTTCCTGGCCCATGGTGACGACGGTGAAGCCGGCGTAGTCGGTCTCGCCCGAATCCGCGGGCCGGAAGAAGTCGGGGATCGACAGGAACCGGTCCTTGTGTTGGCGCGGGAAGGAGAACCGCACACGCTCTTCGGTCCGCTGCTCGTCGGTCCACACGATGAGCTCGTCGCCGTCGGCGTTCACCGGGAAGTAGCCCCACACCACCGCGGGCACCAACCAGTTGCCGGCCTTGGCCTTTGCCAGCTCCTCGGCCAGGGTGTGGCGGAGCCGTTCCTTGAACGCGGTGTCGTCCTCATTGGTGGTCTTGTCGGGTCGGAACTGCCACTGGTTGCGGAACAGCGCGGTCTCGTTGAGGTAGCCGACGATCTCGTCGAGCGACACGCCCTTCGCGACGCGCGCACCGAGGAACGGCGGCGAGAAGATCGGCACGTCGAGCGCGACGTCGGACCGTGCGGGGAGGTCAACCGGGGCTGCCTGCTCCCGCTCCGACTTACGGGGCGGGAGATCGCGGCCGCCGGCCTCGCGCCCGAACTCCGGCGCGAGGGTGCCGGCACGCTTGCCGTCCATCAGGGCGTCCATCGTGTAGAGACCCTCGAACGCGTCCTTGCCGTAGAAGAGACGACCTTCGTACACCTCGCGCAGGTCCCGTTCGACGTAGTTGCGGGTGAGTGCCGCACCGCCGAGGATCACCGGCGTGTCGGCGAGGCCGAGCTCGTTCATCGACTGAAGGTTCTCGCGCATGATGAGCGTGCTCTTCACGAGGAGGCCGCTCATGCCGATCGCGTCGGCGTTCACCTCCTTGGCCTTGTCGACGAACACCTGCAACGGCGCCTTGATCCCGATGTTGTGGACCTCGTAGCCGTTGTTGGTGAGGATGATGTCGACGAGGTTCTTGCCGATGTCGTGGACGTCGCCCTTCACGGTGCCGATCACGAGGATGCCCTTGCCGCCGCCGTCGAGCTTCTCCATGTGCGGTTCCAGATACGCGACCGCGGCCTTCATCGTCTCGGCGCTCTGGAGCACGAACGGCAGCTGCATCTCGCCGCGGCCGAACAGGTCGCCGACGACCTTCATGCCCTCGAGTAGCACGTCGTTCACGATCGACAGCGCCGGCCGCGATTTCAGCTGACGTTCGAGGTCGGCCTCGAGACCGTCGCGGTCGCCGTCGATGATCCGGTGCTTCAGCAGCTCCTCGACGGTCCAGTCGGAACGATCCTCGGCCTCGATCGCGCTCGCGTCGACGTCTTCGAAGAGCCCGAGGAGCACCTGGAGCGGGTCGTAGTCGTCACGCCGACGGTCGTAGATGAGATCGAGGGTCACCTCACGCACGTGATCGTCGATCTTGTGCATCGGCATGATCCGCGCCGCGTGCACGATCGCGGCGTCGAGGCCGGCTTCCCGGCACTCGTGGAGGAACACGCTGTTGAGCACGTGGCGCAGCGCGGGCTTCAGGCCGAAGCTCACGTTCGACAGGCCGAGCACGGTCGACGCACCGGGGAGCTCGGTCTTGATGCGCCGGATCGCCTCGATCGTCTCCATCCCGTCGCGGCGCAGGTCTTCGGAGCCTGCGCCGAGCGGGAACGTGAGCGCATCGAAGATGAGGTCGCTCGGGTCCATGCCGTACCGCTCGATCGCGGCGTCGTAGATCCGCTTGCACACGCGCAGCTTCCAGTCGGCGTCGCGCGCTTGGCCCTCTTCG
>JBBRHS010000329.1:0-3835 GCA_038222385.1 Acidimicrobiia bacterium | reverse complement strand
TGGGAGCCGGATGGGTCCTCGCAATCGCGCTCGGCCTCCTCGGTTCGGCCGCCGACCTCACGTTCGTGCTCCTCGGCGTCGGTGCGCCCTTCGCGATGGTCGTCGGCATCCGCCGGTACCACCCGGCCGGACGCGCGCCCTGGATCGCGATGGGCGCCGCGCTCCTCGCGTTCTTGATCGGCGGCGCGCTCCGCATCTCGTCGGAGACGCTCGGCGACTTGTCGTCGACTCGTTCGTTGCTCCCCGATCTCGTGACGCTGCCGGGATACCTCCTGCTCGGCGTAGGACTCCTCGGGATCGCCAGGATCCAGCGCGGCGGTCGGCGCGACATCGACGGTCTGCTCGACGGAGCCATCGCTGCGCTCGCTGCGCTCACACTCGCCTGGATCTACCTGGTCAACCCCGCGCTCTTCCACTCCGACGCGCCGCTCAGCGTCCGTGTGCTGCTCTCGTGCTATCCCCCGCTCTCCGTGTTCCTCGTTGCGATCGCGGCGCGCATCGCGTTTGGAAGCGGCAACGGCATCCGACGCACCCCGGGGTACTTCCTGCTCCTCGGTGCGATGCTCGCCATGCTCGTCGGCGACGTGATGTACATGCTCGTCGAGACCAACGTCACTTCGATCCCGCAGAACCTGCTCGATGTTCCCTACGCGATCACCTACGTCATGGTGATCGTGCTCGTGCTCCACCCATCGATGCGCGACCTCACCGAAGCCGCGCCCGAGGAGCCCACGGTGCCAGGGCGAGGCCGACTGGCGTTCATCGCCGTGGCCCTCGGCGTGCCCGGCTTGATCACGGTGACGCGCGTCGAAGCCCGCTCCGGTGACCGCATCATGCTCACGATCATCGTCATCCTGCTGACGGCGGCCGCGACGTGGCGGATGCTCCGTGCCATCCGGGCCTACGCCACGTCGCAGGAACGCCTCGCCCACCAGGCCACCCACGACACGCTGACCGGTCTCCCGAACCGGACCTTCGTCCAGCACACCGTCGACGCGACCCTTGCCACCCGCGGGGCCGACGACGGTCTGATCGCGCTCCTACTCCTCGACATCGACCGCTTCAAGCTCGTGAACGACAGTCAGGGCCATGGGTTCGGCGACGAGCTCCTCCAGGCGGTGTCCCACCGGCTCAAGGCAACGACCCGCCCCGGCGACCTCGTCGCACGCGTCGGCGGCGACGAGTTCGTCGTCGTCGTGCACGGACTCCGCAGCGCCGCCGACGCCCTCGAGGTCGGTGAACGGACCCGCCTGGCGTTCGGGGTTCCCTTTGCAGTTCGCGACGACGAGCTCGCGTCGTCGGTGAGCATCGGCATCGCGGTCTCCGATCCCGCCGATCCTCTGCGCGATGCCGAGTCGCTCCTGCGCGACGCCGACACCGCCATGTACCAGGCCAAGGAGGCCGGGCGCGACGCCGTGACCGTGTTCGATGCGTCGATGCGCGACCGCGCGACCCAACGGCTCGCGCTCGAACACGATCTCCGCCTGGCCATCGAGCGGGGCGAGCTGCATCTCCACTACCAGCCGGTGGTGAAGCTCCCCAACGGTGAGATCGAAGGCTTCGAGGCGTTGCTGCGGTGGGCCCACCCGACCCGCGGCCAGATCCCACCGGTCGCGTTCATCCCCGTCGCCGAAGACACCGGCCTGATCGTGCCGATCGGGGCGTGGGTGATCCGCGAGGCCTGCCGACAGCTCGCCCAATGGCGCAAGACCCTCCCCAACGGTCGCCAACTCACGATGGCGGTCAACCTCTCGGCCCGCCAGCTCCGCGACCCCCAGCTCGTCGACACCGTCCGCAACGCCCTGCGCGACGAAGGCCTGTCCCCGGGCGCGCTGTGCCTCGAGCTCACCGAGAGCCTCCTGATGAACAACGCGACGGCGGCCGCCGAGCTGCTCGAGACGCTCCGCTCGCTCGACGTGAAGCTCTCGATCGACGACTTCGGGACGGGCTACTCCACACTCTCTTACCTGCGTCGCTTCGGGGTGGACAACGTGAAGATCGACCGGTCCTTCGTCGACGGCATCGGCGACGACGACTCCTCCGACGAGACGCTCGTCGCCGCCATCCTCGCGATGGCCAAGGCGCTCCGGGTCGCGACGGTCGCCGAAGGCGTCGAGACGCAGACCCAGGCCGAACGACTCACCGCGCTCGGTTGCCAGACCGCGCAGGGCTACTTCTTCTCCCGGCCCGTCCCGGCCGAACAGATCGCCTCGGTCGCCGACCGCCTCGGCGTCGTCCGCGGCCTCAACCTCGTGCGAGACAGCGAGATCGCCTGATCGGCTGACATCTTGATGGTCGAGTCCGCTCCGCCGGCTCGATCGCTCACCGGCTGAAAGCCCGCGGTGGACGTCCGCGGCTCCGCTTCTTCTCCTGGCGTCAGACCGGTTGCGTGACGGCGGCGAGGGACGCTCGGAGCGCGTCCCAGTCGGGGGGGCGGACCGCTTCTTCCATGCCCCGGCCGTCGATCAGCAACGCATAGGTCGCCGGGTCGATCTCGGCGAGCCGGGGCAGGTACGCGTCGGCATCGCAGTAGACCGGAAGGCTCGCGGGCGAGTCGAGGTAGCGCAGCGGCTCGCAGCCGGCGAAGCGCTGATAGGCATCGTGCGAGATCGTCTGGATGAGGTCGAGCACGATCAGGTCGAGCACCGCGATCACCCAACCCACTTCGGCCAGGTAGGCCCCTCGGCAGATCGCCTGGTAGAGCGATCCGCTGACGAGGCTCTGCGTGACCTTCCCGCGGTACTCACGGTCGACTGCGATGGTCACGACGTCCCACACCCGGTTGTGGTCGAGCTCGAGCCCGGACTGCCGCAGGGTGTCGTCGACGGGGAGCCCCCAGGTCCGTTCGATGTCGGCGAGGGTCTTGAACCCGGCCGGCGACGGCAGCAGCACGCGCACGCTCCCGACGGGGAGGTTGCGGCGGTGGTCGATCACACAGAAGAAGAACGTCGACGGCTCGTAGGCTCCGTACTCGGCCGCGAGCAGCTCGGGGCTGTTGCCGAACTGTTCGGCGAACACGTTCCGCTCGACCGCGCGGGGCAGGACCGATTCCCTCGACGCGCCGGTGAAGCCGTAGAGACCGAACGGCTCGGTGGGACTCCCCTCCGCGGCCACGAACTCTGCGGCGATCTCGCGGAGCTCCTCGAGCGGGAGGTCGACAGTGACGTCGTCCATCAGCCCGCGTCCATCACTAGAACGCGCGGGCGACGAGGTCGTCGGCGTCGAAGAAGTCGCGGGTGTAGCGGGCGACTGCGACCGGGTCGAACGGCTTGCACGTGTAGATGTCGACACTGAAGAACAGGGGGTTCTCCCACGCGTAGAAGTGCGCGCCGGATGTGGCCCAGTGGATCCAGCCGGCCCACCCGTACTCATCGGACCGGTGGGTGACCGGTGCCATCAGGGTCTGCATGCCGCAGACGTCGGAGAGGCCGTTCAGGTACTCGACGATCTGCTCGGCGCCGATCGCCTCAGCGCATGTCCCCTCGACCACGAGCCGCTGGCGGTGGATCGAGGGCGCGAGGTCACGGGTGCCGTCGGGCACCGCCGTGACCACCAACTCGCTGTCGTCGATCTCCAACTGCACCAGGGAAGTATGGAGACTCACGGAATGCGTTGTCCAGGCCGCGCATCGCGGTTTCGACCCCTTCGGCTGGTGAATGCACTGACGGCCGTGCCGCCGACCGGTCCCCGGTCGGTCGGGCGTACCGTGGCGCGGATGACCGTGATCCCCACGATCGACGTCGGACCGCTCACCGGTTCGTCGGGAGACCCGTACGTCGTGGCCCGCCAGATCGACGCCGCCTGCCGGGAGCACGGGTTCTTCGTGATCGTGGGC
>JBBRHS010000328.1:0-3856 GCA_038222385.1 Acidimicrobiia bacterium | reverse complement strand
GTGTTGTTCCCCGCGTCGCACTACGTCACCGACCACGAGAGCCTCGCCCGGGCCACGGTCGGGATCGAACAGGAGCTGCACGAGCGGCTCGAGTGGTTCGAGGCCAACGGCAAGCTGCTCGAGGCGCAGCGCCTGCGCATGCGCACCACCTACGACCTCGAGATGCTCCGCGAGATCGGTACGTGCTCGGGGGTCGAGAACTACTCCCGCCACCTCGACGGACGCAACGCCGGCGAGGCGCCCTACACGTTGCTCGACTACTTCCCCGACGACTACCTCGTGGTGCTCGACGAGTCGCACGTGACGGTGCCGCAGCTGCACGGTCAGTACGAGGGGGACCGGTCGCGCAAGGAGACGCTGGTCGACCACGGGTTCCGCCTCCCGTCGGCGATGGACAACCGGCCACTGCGCTTCGCGGAGTTCGGCGAGAAGATCAACCAGATCGTCTACCTGTCGGCGACGCCCGGTCCCTACGAGCTCGAGATCTCGACCAACGTCGCCGAGCAGATCGTGCGACCGACCGGCCTCATGGACCCGGAAGCGATCGTGCGCCCGACGAAGGGCCAGATCGACGACCTGGTCGGGGAGATCAACGCGCGCGTCGAGAAGGACCAACGCGTGCTGGTGACCACGCTCACGAAGAAGATGTCGGAAGACCTCACCAACTACCTGCTCGAGTTGGGGATCCGGGTGCGCTACCTGCACAGCGAGGTCGACACCCTCGAACGGGTCGAGATCCTGCGCGGTCTGCGGCTCGGCGACTTCGACGTGCTCGTCGGCATCAACCTGCTGCGGGAGGGTCTCGACCTCCCCGAGGTCGCACTGGTGGCGATCCTCGACGCCGACAAGGAGGGGTTCCTCCGCTCGGCCACGTCGCTCATCCAGACAATGGGGCGCGCGGCGCGCAACGTCGACGGTCAGGTGATCATGTACGCCGACCAGATGACCGACTCGATGCGCAAGGCGATCTCCGAGACGCAGCGCCGCCGCCAGAAGCAACTCGAGTACAACACCGAGCACGGCATCGATCCGCAGACGGTGCGCAAGAAGGTGCTCGACATCATGGACATGGTGCGCGCCCGAGAAGGCGAAGACGACGCCTCGGCGCGTGGCAAGGGTCGGGGTCGGAGCCGCAACAAGAGTCAGCGCTCCGCGATCTTCGACGTGAAGGACCTCCCGCCCGACGAGCTCGGCCGGCTCATCCAGACGCTCCAAGAGGAGATGCACGAGGCGGCGAAGAACCTGCGCTTCGAGGAAGCGGCCCGCCTGCGAGACGAGATCACCGAGTTCAAGCGCGAGCTGCGATCGGCGAGTTGAGCCGAGCGCCTGCTACAAACCCCCCGGTGCTCGCTGCCCGCCCGGTTGCCGTCGTGTGCGTCGCCGTCGCGCTGATCTGCGGCCTCGCGTCGTGTGGTGGCGGCGACGAGTCGGCAGAGCCGGTCCGGTCGAGCCTCGAACGAAAGGTGGACCGTGCTCCGTTGACCGCGAGCCCGGCGACCGTCGTCGCCGACGACGACTACTTCGAGGCGAAGGCGCTGAAGGTGCGACGCGGATCGGCGGTCACCTTCACCAACGACGGTCGCCGGATCCACGACGTCATCCCCCTCGACGGCGGGACGTTCCGCATCGACACCGACGAGCTCCGGCCCGGAATGTCGACGACGGTGCAGCTCGACCAGGTCGGGACGTTCCGGTACTTCTGCTCGATCCACGGCACCGCGACTCGGGGGATGCGGGGCATCATCGAGGTCGTGCAGTAGAAAGCGGTCGGATCGAGAGCCGGCACCACCAGGGGAACGACAGATGCGCAGGACGTGGGGGATCGTCGTGAGCGTGACGGTCGCGGCGCTGATGGTGGCGGCGTGCTCGTCGGATTCCGACTCGTCGGGTTCGGGCGGTTCGGGTTCGGGTTCGGGCGGTTCGAGCGAGGGCACTTCGTCGGCTGTGCTCGAGGTGCCGTCGCAGTACCCGACCATCCAGAAAGCGGTGGACCGGGCCGAGCCCGGCGACCTCGTGCTCGTCTCGCCCGGGACGTACCGGGAGGCGGTGACGGTCGAGACGCCGAACATCGTCATCCGCGGCCTCGACCGGGCCACGACTGTGCTCGACGGCACCTTCAACCTCGACAACGGCGTGCGGGTCGTCGGCGCCGACGGCGTCGCGATCGAGAACATGACAGCGCGGAACTACACCGCGAACGGGTTCTTCTGGACCGGCGTGAAGGGCTACCGCGGCTCGTACCTCAGTGCGATCAGGAACGGGAACTACGGGATCTACGCGTTCGAGTCGACGAACGGCCTCCTCGAGCACTCGTACGGCGCGGGAAGCCCCGACGCCGGCTTCTACATCGGGGCCTGTTACCAGTGCGATTCCGTCATCGACGACGTCGTGTCGGAGTGGAACGGTCTCGGGTACTCGGGCACCAACTCGGGTGGCGACCTCTACATCGTCAACTCGACGTTCCGGAACAACCGCGCCGGCGTCGTACCGAACGTCGGGACCTACGAACCGTGCTTCCCGCAGCGCGAGACGACGATCGTCGGCAACCTCGTGTACTCGAACAACAACCCGGGAACCGATGCGATCGACGCCGCGCAACTCGCGTTCGGCAACGGGGTCCTGCTCGTCGGGGCCAACGACAACACCGTGGAGCGCAACCAGATCTGGGACCACGACATCACCGGAGTGGGCGTCGTCCCGTTCCCCGAAGACGATCCCACTCCGATCGAGTCGAAGAAGCTCCTCGCGTGTGAAGAGGAACCGCCCGCGGCGGTGCTCGACGTGCCGGCCGACGAGCTCCCGGCGACCGTGATCTGGCCCGCGACCGGGAATCGGGTCGTGGGCAACGAGGTGAGCGACTCGCGGCTGGTCGACCTGGGGATGAACATGGTCGGGACGACCCCCACGCCAGAGGGCGGGAACTGCTTCTCCGGCAACGTCGCCGCGACCGAGTCGCCGACGAACCTCCAGCAGAAGGCTCCGTGCGGCGCGCCCGCGTCGGGCGACTTCGCCGAGGGCGCGTTCGACGTGACGCCGCTCATCGCCCGGGAGAAGCCGCCGACAGTGTCGTACAAGGACGCCGCGCTGCCCGACCCCGGACCCCAGGCGAACATGCCGAACGCGGCGAAGGCCAAGGCCCGCCCTCAACGGCGCGCGCCCGCGTTCCCCGACGTGACCGCCATCGCCCTGCCGGCCCGGCCGACGCAGTGACGAGACGGCCGACGCAGTGAGGTTGCGCCGCGCCGCGGTGATCCTGTTGGTCGTCGTGACGGCGTCGGTGGTCGGCGGCGGGGGAGCGGCGGCGACGGACCACGGGGCGATGGGGCGGTCGCAGGGGACGCCGGTCGGGCGACCCAACTCCGACTTCTCCTACGACGGCGCGATGTTCGCGGCGTCGTGTCCACTCAGTCACTCCGCGCGCAACGACCCGATCGTCTTCCCGGGCCGCTCCGGCCTCTCGCACCGCCACGACTTCTTCGGCAGCACGGAAACCGATGCCGACTCCACCGCGCGGTCGCTGCGCAGGGCCGGCACCACGACCTGCGACGTGGCGGGTGACAGCGCCGGCTACTGGGCACCCGCACTGCTGCGCGACGGCGTTCCCGTGACGGCGACCGTCGCCGAGGCGTACTACCGGGTCGCGCCCGGTGTGCGCACCGCCCACGTCGAGCCCTACCCGGCCGGCCTCGCCATGATCGCGGGCGACGCGCACACCGATACGCCACTGCCGACCCGCATCGTGGGGTGGGGGTGCGGCCGCGCTCCGACGGCGTCGAGCACGATTCCCACCTGTCCGACGGAGCGACCGCTGAACCTGCGGGTGACGTTCCCGGACTGTTGGAACGAGCGCAGCCTC
>JBBRHS010000327.1:0-3858 GCA_038222385.1 Acidimicrobiia bacterium | reverse complement strand
GATCAGAGGTCGGCGGCCTCGAGGAGCCGGAGCCAGACCTCGCTCACCGTCGGGAACGACGGGACCGCATGCCACAACGTGGTGAGCGGCACCTCGCCCGCGATCGCGATCGTCGCCGCGTGCAGCATCTCGCCGACGGCGTGTCCGGTGAACGTCGCGCCGATGATCACACCCCGTGCTTCGTCGATCACCAGCTGGCTCGTGCCGGTCATGTGCTCACCCGAGACGGATGCGCCCGCGACGTTGCCCGTACCGAACGACACGACGCGGACGTCGAACCCGCCGTCTCGCGCCCCTTGTTCGGTGAGGCCGACCGCAGCGATCTGCGGGTCGGTGAAGGTGACGCGGGGGACCGCCCGATGGTCGGCCCATGCCTCGGCGTCGCGACCCAGGATGACGTCGGCCGCGATCCGGGCCTGGTACTTGCCCATGTGGGTGAGGAGAGCCCGCCCGTTCACGTCGCCGACTGCATAGAGCCAGTCACCCTGCACTCCGCGCACTCGGAGCTGGTCGTCGACGTCGAGCGAACCCTGCGCGTCGAGGCCGATCGTCTCGAGGCCGAGGTCGGCGGTGTTGGCGCGTCTGCCGACGGCGACGAGGATCTCGTCGGCTTCGATCTGCCGACCGTCTTCGAGAACACCGATGACGGGTGCGTCGTCGGAAGCGCGTTGTACCTCGGACATCCCGACGCCCACGATCACCTCGATCCCGTCGTCGCGCAACGCGTCGGCCAGCTCCTCACCCGCGAACGGCTCTTCGTTGGCAACGAGGCGGGGAGCCTTCTCGACGATGGTGACCTGTCCGGCACCGAGGTGACGGAACGCTTGGGCCATCTCGACGCCGATCACCCCACCGCCGAGCACGAGCAGCCGGTCGGGGACGTCGTGCGCGCCGGTCGCGTCGCGGTTGTCCCAGATGCGGATGTCGCGCAGACCGGGGATCGGCGGGACCGCCGCTGCCGTCCCCGTGGCGATCACGACCGCGGTGCGCGCTTCCAGCTCGATCGTCGAACCGTCGCGGTGCGTGACGTCGACGCGCCGTTCGCCGGCGAGTCGGCCTGCACCCCGCGCGAGCGTGATGCCGTGGTCGTCGAGCCACGGTACCTGGCCGGAGTCGTCCCAATTCGAGGTCATTTCGTCGCGTCGGGCGAACGCAGCCGCGGCATCGAGCTCGCCGGTGACGGCTTCGCGGGCTCCGGGAACTCTGCGGACCGCGCCGAGCACTTCGCCCGGACGGAGCAGCACCTTGCTGGGGATGCAGCCCCAGTAGGAACACTCGCCCCCGACGAGCTCGCGTTCCACGATCACGACGCTGCGTCCGCCGTCGGCGACCCGGCCGGCCGCGTTCTCGCCTGCGGGTCCACCGCCGATCACGATCACGTCGTAGGTGTCCATCGGAGCCTCCATCGCCAGCACACGGGAACGTGCCATGGTGGCATCGATGAGCGCCTCGCCACCGATTCCAAGGGTTCGCCTGCCGGTACCCCCTCGGATCGCGGACTATGCCCTCTTGTCGAACTGCCGGGGCAGCGCCCTGGTGAGTCGAGACGGGTCGATCGACTGGACGTGCCTCCCGGCGTTCGACTCGCCGGCCCTGTTCGCCCGGATCCTGGGTGAGCCCGGAGGGGCATGGTCGATCAGACCGTCGGACCCGTTCGAGAGCGGCCGGGCCTACGTCGAGGACACGATGGTCCTGCAGACCCGATTCCGGACCGAGACGGGGAGCGCGCGCCTCACCGACTTCATGCCGCTGCATCCCGACGATCGTCACAACGACATCGGACTGCACTCACCGGCAGGCCTGTGCCGAATCATCGACGCGGTCGAAGGTCGCATCGCGTTCGACGTCGAGATCACGATCCGGCCGGAGTTCGGCCTCACGACCCCACTCGTCCGCCAAGACGGACCCGGGATGTGGCTCACGCGCGGTGGACCCATCGCGGTCGCGATCTCCACCAGCGCGATGTTGACGCTCGACGGCGCGAGGCTGGTCGGCCGACTCGAGCTGACCGCAGGCGACATGGTCACGTTCGCGTGCGAGACGCACGACCCCTGGGGTGGCGAACCACCCTCCCGTGAGCTCGACGACGTTGTCGCCGCCCGCGACGTCGCCATCGACGGTTGGCGATCGTGGGCCGAGAAGCTGGTGGGCTACGACGGTCCCTACCGGGCGCAGCTACGGCGCAGCGCGGTGGTGCTCCGGGCGCTGAACTACGCACCGACCGGAGCGATCGTGGCCGCGCCCACGACGTCGTTGCCCGAGGAGATCGGCGGGGTGCGCAACTGGGACTACCGCTACACCTGGGTGCGTGACGCCAGCTTCACGATCGGTGCCCTGGCGGCGAGCGGCTGCGGGTTCGAAGCCTCGAAGTTCTTCGAGTTCTTCGTCGAGACCACCGCGGGGAGCCTGGCCGACGGCCAGGGCCTCCAGATCATGTACGGCATCCGGGGGGAGCGGTTCATCCCGGAGCACGAGCTCACGACCCTGAGTGGACACCGGGAGAGCCGGCCGGTACGGGTGGGCAACGGTGCGTGGGACCAGACCCAGCTCGACGTGTACGGCGAGTTCCTCGACGCCGCGTGGCGCATCTCGGAGCTCGGGATCGACATCGGTGCCGAGGGGTGCTCGTTCGCGGGCGACATCGCCGACCGCGCGATGTTGCGGTGGAACGACGTCGACGAGGGTATCTGGGAGGTGCGCGGCGGCACCGGCCACTTCCTCTACTCCAAGCTCATGAACTGGGTCGCCCTCGATCGGGCGGTGCGCTTGGACGCGAAGCTGGGTACGTCGGCGGAGCGACGCGACGGTTGGGCGACCCAACGCGACGAGATCCGCGACGCGATCCTGACCGAAGGCTGGAGTGAGCGGGCCGGCGCGTTCACCCAGGCGTTCGGACGCGACGACCTCGACGCCTCGGTGCTGATGATGCCGATCGTGGGGTTCCTCCCCGCGACGGATGCACGGATGCGGGCGACGATCGAAGCGGTCGCGGAGCACCTCACCGACGATCACGGTTTCGTCTACCGGTACCTCAACGAAGACGGCCTTCCCGGCCGCGAAGGGACGTTCGGGATCTGCACCTTCTGGCTCGCACAGTGCCTCGCACTGGCGGGGGAGGTGGACCGCGCCCGAGCGTTGTTCGACCGGATGGCCGGCTGCGCCAACGACGTCGGCCTGCTCGCCGAGGAGGTCGACCCGTCGAACGGTGAGCTGCTCGGCAACTTCCCGCAGGCGTTCACGCACATCGGACTCATCAACGCCGCGCTCGCGATCGACGCCGCCACCTCCTGACCCCGGGTCCTGGGCTCGGCGGCGCTCCGATCACTACGCTGCCCCCATGACCCTTCCGAAGACCGGAATGACCCGCGACGCCGTGCTCGCCGATCTCGAAGCGATGCGCGCCGACGATCTCGATCCGTACAGCGGCCGACTGTTCTCGATGATCTACGACGCCGGTGAAGACGTGCAGGAGCTGCTGAAGGATGCGGCGAGGATGTACAGCGCCGAGAACGCGCTGAACCCGCTGGTGTTTCCGAGCACCGGCCAGATGCAACAGGACATCGTCGAGATCGCCGCCGACCTGCTCGGCGGCGAGGAGGTCGACGGTGTCACCGGCTGGATGACCTCGGGCGGAACCGAGAGCATCCTCATGGCGGTGAAGACGGCGCGCGACGTCGCCCGCAAGGAGCGCGACGA
This sequence comes from Acidimicrobiia bacterium, assembly GCA_038222385.1. Taxonomy (GTDB): domain Bacteria; phylum Actinomycetota; class Acidimicrobiia; order IMCC26256; family JANYLB01; genus JANYLB01. The sequence goes on along the minus strand of JBBRHS010000327.1, from coordinate 162 downwards.
AGCCGAGCCCGAGATCGTGCTCGCGACCAGCGCCCACGCGGCCTTCGCCAAGGCCGCGCACTACTTCGGCCTGAAGGCCGTCCGCATACCGGTGCGCGAAGACTTCCGCGCCGACGTCGACGCCATGGCCGCGGCGATCAACGACCATACGGTGCTCGTCGT
>JBBRHS010000326.1:0-3859 GCA_038222385.1 Acidimicrobiia bacterium | reverse complement strand
CGCGTCGGTCGACCCCGACGAGTCGGCCCGACGCGCCGCCGCGGTGCAACCCGACGACCTCGCCGACCTGCTCTTCACCTCGGGCACCACCGGCAACCCCAAGGGCGTCATGCAGACACACGCGTCGACGCTGCGATCGTTCCGCGACTGGAGCGACGTCGTCGGCCTCCGCAACGGCGACCGCTATCTCGTCGTGAACCCGTTCTTCCACGCCTTCGGCTACAAAGCGGGCTGGCTCGCGAGCTTGATGATGGGCGCGACGGTGCTCCCGCACGCGGTGTTCGACGTGCCGGCGGTGCTGGCCCGCATCCCGCGCGACCGGGTGAGCGTGCTGCCGGGTCCGCCGACGCTCTACCAGTCGATCCTCAACCACCCCGACCTCGCCGGCTCCGACATCTCGAGCCTCCGCCTCTCGGTCACGGGCGCCGCAGCGATCCCCGTCGAGCTGATCATGCGCATGCGCGCCGAGCTCACCTTCGAGACGATCATCACCGGCTACGGCCTCACCGAGACGTGCGGCATCGCGACGATGTGCCGTTTCGACGACGACGCCGAAACGATCTCCACCACTTCGGGTCGGGCGATCCCAGGCATCGAGGTGCTCGTGGTCGACGACTCCGGCACTGAGGTGCCCCGGGGGGAGCCGGGCGAGATCGTGATCCGGGGATACAACGTGATGCAGGGGTACTACGACGAACCCGAGGAGACCGCGGCCACGATCGACGCCGACGGGTGGCTCCACTCGGGCGACATCGGCACGATGGACGAACGCGGCTACGTCGTGATCACCGACCGCACCAAGGACATGTTCATCATGGGTGGGTTCAACGCCTACCCGGCAGAGATCGAGAACCTCATGCTCCGCAACGAGGCGATCGCGCAGGTGGCGGTGGTCGGCGTGCCCGACGAGCGGATGGGTGAGGTCGGCATGGCGTTCGTCGTGCTCCGGCCCGGCGCGACGGCCACCGGCGACGAGATCACGGCCTGGTCGCGGGAGGAGATGGCCAACTACAAGGCGCCTCGCCACGTCGTGATCGTCGACGAGCTGCCGCTCAACGCGACGGGCAAGGTCCTGAAGTACCAGCTCCGCGAACGGAGCGCAGGACTGCTGGGTCGAGGTTGACTCAGGTGTTGCGGACGAACCTGATGTTCCCCTCGGGGTCGAGCACCCGGAAGTAGACGTCGGAAGCGCGACCGTTCGTCGCGGTCACGGCACAGTTGAACTGCTTGCCGGGTTCGCGCACGAAGTACGCGGCGGTCCCGCAGTCGACCGTCGCCACGTCGGCGATCTTCCTCATGATGAAGTCCTCGGCCTTGTCGGTCGAGAGGATCGCCTCGAACCGCACCGGGGCGATCCCGCCCTGAACGTTGGTCTGGACGACCTTGAACCGCACCGTCTCGCCCTCGACGACCGCGGTGCACTCGCTCACCTTGCCCTTGGAGCGCGCCAGCTCCTTCGACGGGCACGTGACCGCACCGACGTCGAGGCTCGGAAACCAGTCCTTCTGGATCTTCTTCTCGAGACCGGTCTCGGCCTTCGTCAGGTCGACCTTCGGGTCGGAGTTCGAGGAGCACGCCGCCAGGAGCACGAAGCTCCCGACCAGCAGTGCCGATCCCCAGATGCGCCACGAGCTCATGAGCTTCCCTTCTCGATCTCGTTCGCCGGTTGGTTGGCTGCGAGGACCTTCTCCATCGCCCGCCGCAACGCCGCCACGTCGGCATCGTCGAGGACGGAACCGAAGTGCGTCGCGATGCCCCGCAGGTGCACGCCGCTCGCGTCGCGCAGCGTCTCTCGCCCGGCTTCGGTGATCACGGCGAAGGTACCGCGGCGGTCGTCGGGGCAGGGTTCGCGCCCCACGAGGCCGTCGCGCGCCATCCGGTCGACGAGCCGGGTCACCCCGCTGCGGCTGAACACGAGCCGGCTCGCGAGCTCCTGCATCCGCAGCCGGCCTCCGCTCGCCGACGCGAGCTGCACCAGTACGTCGTAGACGGTGAGGGCGAGGCCCCGCTCCCGCCCGAGCTCGCACTCGAGCACCACCCGCACCGTCGCGTGCGCGTCGAGGAACGCCCGCCAGGCGGCGAGACGGCTCTCGTCGAGCATCGGGTCGGTCGAAACGGACATCTCGGGAGTATACGTCGCGGATCGGTGGCGGTTTCCCCGGCAACGATTGTCGCGCCAACGACCGCGAAGGCCCAGGAGGCAGGGAACGTCGGTCAGGTGGGCATCCGGCCGACCAGTGCGGCCGGCGCAGCCCGCTCGCGCCGACTCCGACACGAGGGCTCGCCGGTCCCGCGAGCTCGACGATCCGCGCCGCCTTCTCCTCAGGCGGGACCGCGGAAGGAGGACATCTCCCGGTCGATCTCGGTTGCCGCCCGTTCGGCTTCCGCGCCGCGCAGCTGGCGCTTCGTCCCGGCGTAGGCCGCGGTCGGAAGCGCCGCGGCCGCAAGGGCAGCCGCTTCCACCGCAGCATCGAAGCCGGCGGCCGGCACCGCGCGTTCGATCATCCCGGTCGCGGCGGCCTCGGCGGGCGGGTAGATCGACCCGAGCAGCATCGTGTCGGTGACCCGGTCGGGCCGGATCGCAGCTCGGCAGATCACGAGGGCCCAGGTGGGCAGGACCATGCCGAGCGCGGTCTCGTTGACCCCCACGCGAAACGCGGGATCGTCGATCGCGATCCGGCGATCGCAGGCCATCGCGAGCACCGCCCCACCCGCGATCGCGTGACCGGTGACGGCCGCGATGGTGGGGATCGGGGCCGTCCAGAGCGCGAGCAGGGCCGAGGCGATCCGGGAGAGCTCGGCCAAGCGGGACCCGATGTCGTCGCGGCGGAGCACCTTCAGGTCGATCCCGCCCGAGAAGCAACCGGGACGACCCCAGATCACGAGCGCACCCGCGCCGTCGATTCCGGCCCGCCCGATCGCGCCCTCGAGCGCGTCGACGAGCGCGGCGTTCAGCGCGTTGGCCTTCCCGTCGTCGAGGCGGAGGTGTGCGACCGGCGCCGACCCCTCCAGCGTTGATTCCGTCAATGAGTAGGTCATCGACCGCGCACCCTATTGCACCCCCGAATGCCCACCCCAAGGTGAAGCCCCGGAAGGCACGCTCTATTGCACGACCCGTGCAAGAGCCTTTACGCTCGCCGCGAATGGCCAACGTCACCGGCGTGAGCGACATGGTGGGGAACGCGGGGTCCCGGGGCAGGGGGGAATCCAGCACCCGGAGTGTGTCCGACGGCAGGACCGCGCGGTCGCAACGCACCCGGGATTCGGTCGTCGAGGCGCTCCTCGACCTCCTGAACGACGGCTATCCCCGCCCGACGGCCCGCGAGATCGCCGAGCAGGCGAACGTGTCGTTGCGCTCGGTCTACGTCCACTTCGACGACCTCGAAGACCTCTTCCTCGCCGCCGCGGGCCGCCACCTCGAGCGGATCCTCCCGCTGCTGCAGGAGGTGCCCGGTCAGGGCCCACTCCCCGATCGCCTCACCGCGTTCGCCGACCGCCAAGCCCGGCTGCTCGAGGCGATCGGGCCGGTGCAGCTCGCCGCGAACCTGCAAGAGCCCTTCTCCCCCACGATCGCCGGACTCCGCGTCCACGTGCGGCAGCGGACCCACGCCGAGCTCGAACGGGTCTTCGGCGCCGAGCTCGACCGGCGGGCGGCGCCGAAGCGGCAGCGCCTCCTCGTTGCGCTCGAGGTCGCGTCGAGCTCCAATGCCTGGCACGTGTCCCGCGACCTCGAACACTTCGACGAAGACGAAGCCCGCACCATGATGCGGGAGACCTTCGCCGCTCTGCTCGCCGACGGGAGCAACTGACGATGGACGTGTTGCGCACGCCCGACGACCGCTTCCGCGATCTCCCGGGC
>JBBRHS010000325.1:0-3863 GCA_038222385.1 Acidimicrobiia bacterium | reverse complement strand
GTCCTCCGCCGAGGCCCTGCCAGCCGACGCGGTCCGCGCCCTGCCACGAGGTGGCCCAGAGTTGGTTGTCGGTCCCGTTCGCGAAGACGTCGGTGCGACCCGGCCACGCGCTCGCATCCGGCCCCGACTGCAACCCGCCGTCGAGCGCCGACCACGACGACCAGGCGAGGCCGTTCCACAACTTGCGCTGGAGTGTCCCGCCTGCCGAGCGTGCGTAGACATCGAAGTACGTTCCGGCCGAGCTCACCACGGTCGGGTCACTCGCCAGCGTCCCTCCGAGGCCTTCCCACGGAACCCACTCGGACCCGCTCCACCAACGCTGGTACATCGACCCGTCGTTGCCCTTGACGAAGATGTGGATCCGCCCACCGAGGGATGCGCCGTCGGGACCGCCGTCGAGGATCCCGCCGAGCGTCGCCCACGGACGCCAGATCCCCGCGGTCGGATCCCACCACCGATGCCAGAGCTGGTTGTCGGAGCCCCGCGCGAACACGTGGATGTACCCGTTGACGGCGACCGCCGTCGGATCGCTCGTGAGCACACCGCCGAGCGCCAACCAGCCCGACCACGCCGAACCGTTCCACCACTTGTGCCAGAGCTGGTTGTCGATCCCCCGCACGTAGACGTCGAGGTGATTGGGTCCGACCGAGGTCGTGTCGGGGCCGCCGACCAGGGCGCCGCCCAAGGGTTCCCACGCTCGCCACTCCGGTGCGGTCCCCGTGCTCAGGATCTCGGCCGGCAAGCCGTTCGCCACGCGGAGCGAGTTGTAGAGGGTGAAGATGCTCGTCGCGTAGGTCGGGCTCGACGCCCACCGACCTGTCATGTCGCCCCACGTCGGTGCCCACCCGTGCGTGCCCCCGGGAACGTCGTAACGCGACGCCGGGTTCCAGAGCTGCACGACCGGAGCGTGCCCGATGTTGTACTGGTTCGAGTTCGCTTCGGCGTACCGACGGAGCAGTTGCATCTGGCCGCGGACTCCGGTGCGGGCGTCGGGGGCGCGGAAGAGGCGGCTCCCGTCGCCGTAGGCGCCGATTCCCCCGAAGTTGTTGTCGGTCGGTTGGACGTAGCCGCCGGCGGGGAAGGAGAACCAGCCGGTCTCGACGATCGACTGCACGAACGCGACGTCGGCGCGCACCCCCGCGCCGCTCCCCTCGGAGAGGTACATCCCGACGAGGTCGCCGATCGGGACCGACGCGCGGTACGGGCTCCGCGTCGAAGCGTTGAACCACTGCACGATCTGGGCCGCGTTCAGGCTGCTCGACCCCATCACCGGGCTCCCCGCGGCACCGGCACGCTCCGGCGCCACCGAGATCATGACGGTGGCCGCGAGGACGGCAGCGAAGAAGGCCGCGGCCACGCGGCGCCGAAGGCGACCGTGGGAATGGAGGCGGAGACGATCGGGGATCACGGGGAAGGTCATCGGCGGATCGGGCGACACGGTTGAGCGGCCCCGGGAGACACCGCTTGGTGCCCACCGCCGCCGAAGTACCCGATGCTAGCTTTCGGCGGGTTTCGGACGCCTCGCGATCGCGTCCGGCAGCATGGTCCGCGCACGGCGGACAGGGAGGCGGAACCAAGCGTGGAACGGCCCGGCGCATCCCCCGCCGCCGAGGACGAGACCGTCTCCGAGCCCAATCGCTGGTTGCTGCTGGCTGCATTCACCGTGCTGGCCGTCGGAATGACCTTTCCCGACCTCAGACGCTTCTCGAGTCACGTGGCCGGCGACTACGGCGACCCGATGTTCGTGCTGTGGGTCCTGCGGTGGGTGCCGTCGTCGATCCTCGACGGCTGGTCCAGCCTGTGGAACGCCGACATCTTCCATCCCGCGACGAACACCCTCGCCTACAGCGACAGCCTGGTACCGATGGCGTTGCTGCACTGGCCGCTCTCCCAGATCCTGGGCGACGTCGCGGCCTTCAACCTCATCTACGTCTCGAGCTGGGTCGCGTCGTTGTGGTTCACGTACCGGCTCTGTTGCGCGCTCACCTTCAACTGGCAGGCGTCGGTCGTGGCCGCGGTCGGCTACACGTTCGCGACGGCGCGGCTCGGCCAGTACGGCCACCACCAGCTGATGATCGGCTGCCTCTTCCCGCTGTTGGTGCTGGCGCTGATCCGCCTGTTCGAACGCCCCACCGTGTGGCGGGGTGTGGGGGTCGGAACGACGCTCGCCCTCATCACGGTGTGGGCGAGCTACTACGGGATCGCCGCAGCCTTCGTCACCGCACTGATCGCGGGAGGGTATCTCGTCTTCGCCCGTCCACGTCCGGGTCGGCAGCACCTGATCGCGTTGGCCGGCGGGGCGATCGTCGCGGGGATCCTCATCGCCCCGTTCGCGTACCAGTACCTCCTCCTCCAACAGGACGCGAACTTCCGCCGCGCCGCGGAGAGCCAGTTCTCGGCCCACCCCGGCGACTTCCTCGCGGTGAGTCCCGAGAACGTGGTCCTCGACGACATCGAACCCTTCGAGACCGCGACCGCCTCGCCGACCCGGTCGATCGAGAACCGCCTCTTCCCCGGCATCGTCACCCTCGCCGCGGCCGGATTGGGCGTCGTCGGTCTCATCGCCGCAATGCGACGCAAGCAACCGGATGCCGCTGACCGGCGAGCCCAGATCGTTGCCGTCGGTCTCATCGTGGCGGCCGGGATCGCCTTCTTCGCGCTGTCGTTCGGCGAATCGTTGACCTTCGCCGGTCGCACGATCCCGATGCCGTACCGGATCCTGCGGCACGTGCCCGGCCTGGCCGGGATCCGCGTCACCGCCCGGTTCTTCGTCGTCACCCAGCTCGCGCTGGCCGTGCTCGCGGCGACCGGCATCACCTGGGCCACCCGCCGGCTGGCATTCCGAGCGCGAACCGGAGTGATGCTCGTGCTGGTCGCGCTCGTCCTTCTGGAGACGGCGACCACGATCACGACCGTGCGGGTACCGAGCGAGGCTCGGTACGGTGCGGTCAACACAGCCCTGGCCCGCCGACCCGAGGGCGTCGTGCTCGAGCTTCCGATCCGCAGCGCCGGTGACGGTGCCGCGTGGGCCTACATCGAGGGGCCACGCCAATCGCTCGCGCCGTTCGACGGCGACGACCGCGTCAACGGATACTCCGGGTTCGAACCACCGGGGTTCGGCGAACGCGCCGCGACACTCAACACGTTCCCGTCGAACCAGGCGCTCGCGGAGGCCGATCGGCTCGGCGTTCGGTACGTCGTCCTCCGCACCGCGCTCGTCGGCGATCTCGAACCGTCGCTGCGGGCCGCGCTGCGCCTCGACGAGCTCGGTCGGTACACGGGCTCCGAGGCCCGGGACCTCATCGCCGACATCCCGCCCGGCAGGGTGGAAGACGTGACCCGGGTACGGGGCGGGTACATCGTGGAACTCACACCACCGGAACCCGACTGACCGACGCGACGAGCCGAGCCGCTCAGGCGTACCACGCGTGACGGAGTTGGCCGGTGCCCTCGTAGGAGAAGACGTGCAGCGCCCGGTTGACGATGACCACCGACGGGTTGAGGCCGAGGTCGGCGGTGATGCGTCCGTTCGTGCCACCGGCCCCGTCGAGGGTCTCGTACCCCCACGCGAGACCGGTCCACCACGCGTGCCGGAGATCGCCTCCGGTCGCGTCGCGGTACAAGAGGTGCGGCACCCCGTGGTAGAGGAACGACTCCACCGAGATCCCGTTGTCGTTCGTCGAGGATCCGGGGCGACCCCCCGGGCCGTCGAGCACCTCGTACAACCAGGTCGAACCGGTCCACCAGGCATGGCGCAACGTGTGGACCGACGCGTCGTAGGTGAACACGTGGGGGCTGCCCGCATACAGCAGTGCGGTGACGGAGGATCCGACGTCGTCGGCCGACGAACCCGGGCGACCACC
>JBBRHS010000324.1:0-3876 GCA_038222385.1 Acidimicrobiia bacterium | reverse complement strand
TCGGCGGTGAGCGAGGAGAGTGGGGGTTTCGAGCCGTACGCGGCGAAGGCTTCGTCGGGCGACGCCCAGTCCGCGCGTCGGCGGCGGGCCGCGTTCGACATCGGGTTGTCGGGTTGAGGGTCGAGTGCGGTCTCGCCGGGGAATACGATCGGTTCGTAGGCCCAGACGCGCGCGTAGGTCGACGGGCGGTCCAGCTCGCCGAGCAGGAGCGCGGTGCCGCCCTTCGAGTGGCCGACCGCGAGCAGAGTCGCGTCGCCGGCCAGCCCGAGGTGCTCGACGACCGCGAGCGCGTCGTCGGCGAAGCCCGACCAGGCGTAGCCGTCGGGCGCGGGATCGCTGTCGCCGTGACCGCGGAAGTCGAACGACCACACGCGGCGGCCCGCCGCGACGAGTCGTTCCGCGGTCGGGGCCCACGCGAGTCCGTGGAATCCGGTGGGATGCGCGAGCAACGCAGGTGGGCCGTTGCCACCCCACTCGTAAACGGCGAGGCCCAGCCCGGAGGGTGCGGTGAAGCGTTCGGGAGTCGGGAGGTTCACGTAGACGCGGGTTGCTGCTTCGCGGCCTGCTCCGCGGCGTGGTCCTCGATGGCCTTGCCGATCGCGTGCGCGGCTTTGCCCACGAACTCGCCCCCCGAGCCGGTGACCCAGTCGCACGACGCGGCGGGCGGGTCGAGCTGGCCCTGGTACTTCGGCATCACGTACTGGGCGAACAGCTCGTAGGAGCGCTTCTGTGCGGCCGGGACGGCCCACTCGTTGGCCATGAACAGGAACGCACCGAACCCGCCGTTGCTGGCCTCGACGAGCTCGTCGAGCTTCGCGATCGCGTCGTCGGGGGTGCCGATCACCGCGAACCCCGACTGCTTGTTGTTCTCGATGATCTCCTTCGGCGTGTCGCCCTGCACGGGCCCGGCCGGGAGGATGTGGGTGAAGTACCGGGAGAACTCGGCGATGCCGTACTCGACCTCTGCCTCGGCCTGCTCGCGCGTCTCGGCGATGTGCATCGGGCCGACGAGGCGCCACTTCGAGCGGTCGGCGACGTGCCCGTGCTCCAGCGCGATCTCCTCCCACATGTTCCAGTGGTGACTCAACAGATCCATGCCCTGCGAGACCGTCGCCGCGATCGACAACATCCCGACGCCGTGCTTGCCGGCCGAGCGCGCGCCGGTGGGTGAGAACGATGCCGCGACCGCGATGTCGAAGCAGGGATCGGAGTACGGCGCGAGCTGGAGTCGAGCCTCGTTGAGCACGAAGCCCTCGGTCTCCATCGTGACGGTCTCACCCGCGAGCAGCGCCATCATCGCGTCGAGCGTCTGCTCCATGCGTGGGCGCTGGCGGTCGGCGGGGATGCCGAGCATGTGCGCGTCGGACGTGAGCTGGCCCGGCCCGACACCGAGCATGACTCGACCGCGCGTGAGGTGGTCGAGCAGCACCATCCGGTCGGCGAGCATCAGCGGATGGTGGTAGGGCAGCGAGCTCACCCCGGTGCCGAGCTTGATGTGCTTCGTGCGTTCGGCCGCGACGGCGATGAACACCTCGGGTGAAGCGATGATCTCGTAACCGGCGGAGTGGTGCTCACCCACCCAGGCTTCGTCGTATCCCAGCGCGTCGAGATGCTGGATCAGCTCGAGGTCGCGTTCGAGGGCCAGCGTGGGGTTCTGTCCGACGGGGTGGAACGGAGCCATGAAGATGCCGAACCGCATTCTGCTCATCCCGCCAGCCTACGACCGCCCTTGACCGGGCGGTCAAGACGGCGCGAGCGTGCCGCGATGACTCCTGCATCGGTGACGCTCGATGAGTGGCGGGCACGTGGGCGCATGGTGCCGACCGCCAACGGCGAGGTGTTCGTGGTCGAGGTGCCCGGTGCCGGCACGGGCGATCCGGTGTTGGTGCTGCACGGCTTCCCGACGTCTTCCCACGACTGGACGCCCGTGCTGGGCGCGTTGGCCACGTCGGGTCCGGTCGTGCTCCTCGACCTCCCGGGCTACGGGTTGTCGGCGAAACCGGATCGGGCGTACACGTTGTTCGACCAGGCCGACACGGTGGAAGAGGTCGCGCGTGAGCTCGGCCTCACGTCGGTCGTGCTCGTCACCCACGACATGGGCGCCTCGGTGGGAGGTGAGCTGCTCGCCCGTTCGATCGACGGGAACCTCTCGTTCGAAGTAAGTCGGCGCGTCCTCACCAACGGATCGATCTACCTCGAGCTCGCGCATCTCACCGACGGACAGAAGCTGCTCGAGTCGCTCCCCGACGAGATGCTCCCCGAGGACGCAGGTCCCCGCGTCGAGGGCCTCGCCGCGTCACTCCGGGCCACGCTCGCGCCCGATGCCACGGTGTCCGACGACGACCTGCGTACGGCTGCCGAGCTGATCGTGCTCAACGGTGGGAACCGTCTCCTGCCCCGGGTCATCCGCTACCTGCAGGAGCGTCGGATGCACGAGGAGCGGTGGACCGGCGCGATCGAGCGGCACCCCGCGCCGCTCACGGTCCTCTGGGGTGATCTTGATCCGATCGCGGTCTGGTCGATGGCCGAACGTCTCCAGGCCGCTCGACCCGACGCCACCGTCGTCCGACTCGAGGGCATCGGGCACTACCCGATGCTGGAGGATCCCGGCCGGTTCGGTCGCGAGCTCGCCGCTGCGCTGGCCTGAACCGGTCAGGAACCGACGTCACCGGCAGCCGCGGTCGGGCGGCGGCCGGTAGTCGACCGACTCGATCGTCGATCGGGCACGGGCGAAGTCGAACACCTCGGCGAGGTTGCGGGCGTTCCGGTCGCGCACGCCGAGCTCCCGTAGGCCCCACCGCCACTCGATCATGCGCAGGATCGACGTGTGCTCGAACGGTGTACCCCCGACGACCGGCGCACCGGTCGAGAACGGTGAGGCCACAACACACGGAACCCGGAACCCGAGCTGGGAGTAGTCGGGGTGCGGTCCCGGCCTGGGGTTGACGTTGGCGTCGATCACCCTCGGCGGCGGCACGTGGTCGAAGTAGCCGCCCCACTGGTCGTAGTGCACGACCAGCACGGTGCGTTCCCACTGCGGCCCGCGGCGCAGCGCAGTGAAGACGTCGGCAACGGTGGTCTGGTCGGTGCGGATGTCGGGGCCCACGGGAGCGTCGACGAACGCGACGTCGGGGAGGCGATTCGCGACGACGTCTGCGAACAACGTGCCGTACGGACGCTCGAACGTGTCGTACCCGCCGCCGAAGCGCGACAGGAACGGCGCGCCGTCGGGAGCGACGCCGTAGTACCGCCCGGTGCGACCGGCGCCGCGGAGCCGGTCCCAGATCGTCGACCGGATCTCGCTCATTCCGGCGCGGGTGTTGCCGGCATCCGAGTCGTCACTCGGATCGTCGGTGTCGAGGTCGGTGGCGGCCGCGTGCAGGTACATCCGATTCGGGACCGATCCCGCGTTGAGCGACGCGTAGTAGTTCCCGAGCACCGTGAACGACGTCGCGAGGCGGCCCATTGAGGGGACCGCACCGCGCGAGAAGTACGAGAGCGGGGTCAGGTCACGGTCGCCGACGGTGAGGAGGAACCCGCGGTTGTCGTCGTCGCCGAGATGGACCGCGCCGTCGGTCCAGTCGTGGGGGAGCGCCGTGGCACCGCACTCCTCCACGTCGACGCCGAGGTCCCAGGTGCTCTGGAGCTCCCCGTTGACGTCGGGGTAGGCGAGGCCGCGTCGTCGGCCCTGCGCCTGGGGCAGCCAGCCGAGGACGTGGTCGAAGGACCGGCCGGTCAGGGTGAGCACCACCACATGGTCGAACGGCGCGTCGTTGGGATCGATGAGCGGGTTCGGGTTGTCCCTCGGTGATTCGGACGCACCGCGGGTGCTGCACGCCGCGAGTCCGGCCAGCGCGGCTGCGCCCGCACCGGCCC
>JBBRHS010000323.1:0-3899 GCA_038222385.1 Acidimicrobiia bacterium | reverse complement strand
CCCGCACGACACCGCACCGCTCCGGCGTGCCGTGCAACCGCACCGGCCCGTCCTCCTCGTGACGACCCGCACCGACGACGGGGCGATCGCTCCCTCCCATGGCATCACCCACGTCGACCTCGGTGGGCACGACGTGGCCGGTGCGTGGGACCGGGCCGTCCTCACGCGCTTGCCGCCGACGTCATCGCGGATCACCACGTCGAGTCACGGACCGTCGTGAGCCGCGACACGACCGCCGACCGGCACGAAGAGCGGGTGTCGACTCTCGCCCTCGCGGTGCTGAGCGCCGTGACCGCACTCGCGTTCGAGCGCGTCTTCCGCGACGGCTCGTACCTGCTGCCGGCACTCGGCGCCGCGCTGCTCCCGCATGCCATCGGGTGGATCGGTCGGCAGCGGCGGTGGCACGTGGCCACGCCGATCGTCGTGTCGGTGCTCGCCCTCGCGTGCTACGTGATGTGGACAGCAGTCGGCTCGACCACGACCTTCGGCCTCCCCGGCCCCGACACCCCACACGCGGTCGTCACGACTCTGCGCAACGGCTGGGAGGTGCTCCGTACCGGCGTCGCGCCGGTCCCCGCGACCACCGGCGCGGTCCTCCTCACCGTGCTCGCGCTGTGGATCATGGCGACGAGCGCCGACGCGCTCGCGTTCTCGGGTGAGGCTCCGCTCGGTGCGATCGTCCCGTCGCTCGTGGTCTTCGTCGTGGCGTCGAGCCTTGCGCCCCGTGAGCTCGACGCCTGGACGACCGGCCTCTACCTCGCCGCGGCGGCGGTGTTCCTCGCGGTGTGCCATCGCGCTCTCCTCGAACGTCGACGATCGTGGTTCACGGCCCGCACGGTGTCGCGACGTGGTCGCGCGCCGCTCGGGGTGGGTGCCGCGCTCGCCACGTTCGCGATCATCGTCGGGCTCGTGGTCGCCCCTGCACTCCCCGGCGCCGATGCCGATCCGATTCTCGACTACAAGAATCCGTCGGGGGGCGTGGGTCGCTACGAGAGCTCCAACAACCCGCTCGTCGACCTCGCAGCACGCCTGGGCGCGCCCTCGACGGAGGAACGCTTCACCGTGGTGTCCCCGCAACGGTTGTACTGGCGTCAGGTCGCACTCGATCGCTTCGACGGCTCGCAGTGGACCCTCGAGAGCAGCAGTCGCCCCGCCGCTCGCGTCCTCGACGACCCCGACCGCGAGGCGGGCGACGACTCCGACACCGTCGAGCAACAGTTCCGACTCACCGGACTCACCGAGCGGTGGCTCCCCGCAGCGTACGAACCCCTGCGCATCAGCCTCCCCGACGCCCGGGTCCTCCCCGAATCCTTCACCCTGTTCAACGCCGACGCGGCCGTGATCGGCCTGGAGTACGAAGTCATCTCCCGCGTCCCTCCCGACGACCTCACCGCCGCGCAGATCCAGGCGACGACGGACCCTCTCCCCGACGCCGCCGATCTGTTCCTCGAGCTCCCCGACGACTTCCCGGCATCGGTCCGGCGGACCGCGAGACAGGTGACCGCGGCTGCCGCCAACCCGTACGAGCGGGCGATCGCACTGCGCGACTTCTTCGTCGGAGGCGACTTCACCTACGACCTCGAGGTCCCTCCCGTGAGCAGCAACCGCGCGATGGAGGAGTTCCTCGAGATCCGGCGCGGCTTCTGCCAGCAGTTCGCGGGAACCTACGCGGCGATGGCACGAGCGGTCGGGATCCCGTCGCGGGTCGTGGTCGGCTTCAACCCGGGGACCTACGACGAGGCGACCGAGCAGTTCCGGGTCACCGACGCCAACGCCCACGCGTGGGTGGAGGTGTGGCTCGCGGGCGTGGGCTGGACGCTCATGGAACCGACGCCCGCCGGCTCGCAGCCCGGAGCCACCGACGCCGGCATCGGCCTCCCCGCCCAGGTGGAGCCGGGCGACCCGACCGCGACGACGTCGACGACCGTCGCACCGCCCACGGCGACGACGCCCAGTGCGGCGCCGCCGGCGGTCGGCACGGGCGGACGGGTCACTGTCGACACCGGCGACGGTGAATCCGCCGGTCCCCCCGATCGGACCCGATGGATCGTGGTCGGCCTCGCGGTGGTCGTGCTCGGGTTCGTGCTCTTCCGGGTGGGCCAGGGCTGGCTCCGACGGTCGCAGCGTCGGACGCGACGACGCACTGCTCCCCCACGCGACGCAGTGGTCGGCGCGTGGGCCGAAGCCCTCGATCGACTCGACGAGAACGGGATCCCGACGGCGCGTTCCGACACACCGCGCGAAGTGGTCGCCGGGGCCGCCGCCCGACCCGAACCGGGACCCGACACGCAGGCCGCGTTGGAGCGTCTCGCCGACGCGACCGCGCTCGCGCTGTGGTCGCGTGCCGACCCTGCTGCGAGCGATGCCGACCGGGCGTGGTCCGACCTCGAGGAGCTCGAACGCTCGTTCCGCGATCACACGCCCCGCGGTACCCGGATCAAGCGCGCACTCGGTCGACTGTTCGCACCCACCGACGACCGATCCCCTGCCGACCGATCCCCTGCCGACCAATCCGACGCCGGGGTGCGCGAACCCGCGGGTCGGAGCTAGCGAGCCGCGGTGGCGCCGACCGTCGCGAGGAACTCACGGCGGTCGGCGTCGAACGCGAGGACTCGATCCTCGACGTCGCCCGCGAAGTGGTCGACGTCGACGAACAACACGAGTTGGCCGCGGCGCAGCACGTCGAGGATCTCCCCGTCGCTGTGGCAGGCCCAGACCCGTTCGCCGTCGGTGAGCAGACGCAGGCCGACGATCTCCTCACCGGATTCGACGAGGTGTTCCACCGCCCGTCGGACACGGACGAGCGAGAGCCCGGCGTCGAGCAACGCGGCAACCACCCGCACGGCGAGGAGATCGCGGAAGCCGTAGCGCGGGCCGTCGGGTCCCGCGGTCGGACAGATCAGACCGGCGCGACTCCACGCGTCGAGCTGTGAGCGGGAACAGTTCGTGACTCGCGCCGCCTGGGGTGCCGTGAGCTGCACAGTTGCGTCAGGGGTTGTCGTCGCGTCGGAACTTGTCGCGCCAGCTCGCGTCTTCGCCGAAGAAGCGGGTGAGGGCTCCCCCGCGGACCGAACTCGTGAGGTTCTGCATCCCGGCCCGGCCGAGCTTTCGGGCGTTGCGCTCGATCACCAACGAACAGCCGAGCATCACGAGGAACCCGCCGATCGCCAGCCAGGTCGTGCTCAGGGTGAGCACGAGCAGTACGAGGCCGGCGACGAACCCGACGGCAGCCCATCGGATCATCCGGGCGGCGTGGCGGTACAGCGTGGTCTCGGAGACCTGTTGCACCAGCGCGGGATCGGTGGCGGTGAGATTCGCCTCGATCTCGCTCAGGATGCGTTGCTCTTCCTCGGATAGGGGCATGAACCTCGGTCGCCTCTGCCTTCGTGCCCCACCTGCCGACCCGGAACCGGGACCGGCGCAGCGAGTGCTCCGCCCAACCTCGTTATTCTCGCGCACAGCCGGCGGCCGCTCAACGCGGCCACGGGATCAGCCGCCTCGATCGGCACCGTGCAGAGTCAATCGGCGTCCGAACCCGCCGGCTGGAGCGCGATCGGCGAGCCCCCCGCGGCCGCCGAACGGTAGGCCGCGTCGACCAGGCGGTGGGCCGCCAGCGCGACCTCGACGTCGGGGTGGCCCCGGGCGTCGGCACCGTGGGCCGCCAGTGCCGCCAGGAACGCCCGGGCCGGCTCGGCGTAGGCCACCAGGGACTTCGCGAGGACCTCGGGGAGTCGGAACCGGGCTGCGTACCCCGGGGTCGCCCCTTCGAGGACCTCCGTCCCGGCGGACGTCTCGACGTGCAGTGGCCCGAGGGAGTCGTCCTCGGTCCAACAGAAGGCGTCCTCGAGCAGGACCTCGAGCCGACGGGTCGAGGGCCGGGTCATCACCTGGTGCCAGAC
>JBBRHS010000322.1:0-3899 GCA_038222385.1 Acidimicrobiia bacterium | reverse complement strand
CCCCTGAACGATGCGGCCGAGGCCGAGGCCGTGATGAAGGTGTTCGGAGACCAGCCGCCGCCGGTCATGTCGGTGAAGGGTGTGACCGGCCACCTGGTCGGCGCGGCCGGCGCGACGGAAGCGGTGGCGTCGATCCTCGCGGTGCGATCCGGCACCGTGCCCCCCACTGCGAACTTCGAACGCCTCGGCGACGACATCACCCTCGACGTCATCGCCGGCGCACCCCGCGAGATCGCCCCGGCTGCGGTCATCTCGAACTCGTTCGGGTTCGGCGGGCACAACTCCTCGCTCGTGTTCACGCCGGCACCCTGACACCCTCCCGACCTTCGGAGTCGACGTGATCCTCGACGGCAAACGCATCCTCGTCACCGGAGTGCTCAACGACGCTTCGATCGCATACTCGGTCGCCGAGCTCGCCCAGCAACAGGGCGCCGAGGTCATCCTCAGCTCGTTCGGGCGAGCCATGAGCCTCACCACGCGGGCCGCGCGTCGGCTTCCTTCGGAGCCCGAGATCGTCGAACTCGACGTGACCGATGCCGAACACCTCGCGGCGCTCGCGGGAATCGTGGGTGGTCGGCTCGACGGCGTGCTCCACGGCATCGCGTTCGCACCGGAGTCGTGCCTGGGCGGCGGGTTCCTCACCGCACCCTGGGCCGACGTCGCCGTCGCCATGCAGGTGTCGGTGTACTCGCTCCAGGCCCTCGCGGTCGCCACCCTTCCACTCATGCAGGAGCACGGTGGCTCGGTGGTGGGGCTCGACTTCGACAACGCGACCCAGGCCTGGCCCGTCTACGACTGGATGGGCGTCGCCAAGGCTGCCCTCGGCGCCACGTCCCGCTACCTGGCGCGCGACCTCGGCGCCCACAACGTCCGGGTCAACCTCGTGGCCGCCGGGCCGCTGCGCACCATCGCGGCCAAGAGCATCCCCGGCTTCGAGAAGTTCGAAGAGGTGTGGACCGAACGGGCACCCCTCGGTTGGGACGTTCGCGACCGGGAGCCGGTCGCCAAGGCCTGCGTCGCCCTCATGTCCGACTGGTTCCCCGCCACCACCGGCGAGGTCGTGCACGTCGACGGCGGCTTCCACGCCGTCGGCGCCTGACCTCGAAACCACCGTTGGTGCGATTGTCCACCCCAGAGGTGGCCCAATCGCACCGACGGGTCGAGGTGAGACCGGCTCAGCTCTCGAGCACCTCGGTGACCTTGGGGACGGTGTCCTTCGGTGAGACCTTGTAGAAGGCGCCGGCGATCTTGCCCTTGGGGTCCACGACGAACGCCGAGCGGATAATCCCCAGGTACTTCTTGCCGTACATCGACTTCTCGCCCCACACGCCCCAGGCCTCGGCGACGGCGTGGTCCTCGTCGGCGAGGAGCGGAAACCCGAGCTCGTACTTGTCGTCGAACTTCTTCTGCGCCTTCGGGGCGTCGGGGCTGATCCCGAGCACGTCGGCATCGAGGTCGGCGAGTGCGGGTTCGGCGTCGCGCAGGGCGCACGACTGCGTGGTGCAGCCCGGCGTGTTGGCCTTCGGGTAGAAGTACACGACCACGTTGCGGCCCTTGAACGCGCTGAGCTTCACCTTCTCGCCGTTCTGATCAGCGAGCGTGAACAGCGGTGCCTTGTCACCGACCTGCAACTGCGCCATCGCATCTCCTCTCGAACCGAACCTCGACGTCGAACCCCGACGCACTGCCTGTCGGCTCGTAGCATGCCCCACGTGCAGCGTCGGACGCGGATCGAACTCGACGCTCCGGTCGTCGACGTCGAGCACGCGGTCGAGGCCGTTCGCGCCGCCGCCACGGCCGACGGTGGCCGCGAGTTCCGAGCGACCGTCTCCGATACCGGGACCCGGAGCGTCGTCGAGATCGAGGTCACCAACGAGCAGCGCGTCCCCTACTTCCACTGGTTCTTCGCGCCGATCATCCGCCACACCGTCCGCAGACAGCTCCGGTGGATCGCCGCCGCCACGCAGGCTCGCCTCGCGGGCGATCCGCCACCGGATCCGCCGAAGGTGCCGTTCCTCCTCGGTCAGGACGCGTTCGACGACGACGCCGTCCGGCTTCTCTCGGTGGCCGGGGCCATCGGCGCGCTCGCCAGCTTCGGGGCTGCCCTGTTCGGCCAGAACGCCGACTCGGTCGCCAACTCGTTCGGCGCTTCGAACGCCGACCTCGGCGTCTCGCTCGCGGTGACCCGGGTGGGAGTGCTCCTCGCCCTCGTCACCACCGCCCTCGCCGACCGCCGGGGCCGCCGGAAGCTCCTCGCGATCTCGTTCGCGGGCGTGTGCATCTTCAACGCGGTCACCGCGCTCGCACCGAACCTCGTCGTGTTCACCGGCTCCCAACTCCTCGTGCGTGCATTCGTGAACTCCACGATCGTCGTCGCCGGGATCGCCGTGATCGAAGAGGCGCCCGAGAACGCGCGCGCGTTCGCCGCGACCACATTCGCGCTCGCGTCCGGTGCGGGCTACGCGCTGTCGGTCGTGTTGCTCCCACTCGCCGATCTGGGGCCCGACGCGTGGCGCATCGCGTTCGCAGTGAGCGGCACGTCGATCCTGTTCCTCCCACGCCTCCTCCGTCGCCTCCCGGAGACGCGGCGCTACTCAGCGCTCGCGGCGCGCACGACGCAACGCGGCCGGTTCCGCGAGGTGTTCGATCGCGCGTACGGGCGTCGGTTCATCCTGCTCGCCGCGGCTGCGTTCCTCGCGAGCGTGTTCAGTGCTCCGTCGGCCCAGCTCACCAATCGGTTTCTCACCGACGAACGAGGCTTCTCGAACGCCGGGATCAGCGTGTTCCAGGCGGTCACGAGCGGTCTGCCCGGGCTGCTCGGCCTCGTGATCGGGGGCCGGTTGGCCGAGCGGCGGGGCCGAAAGCCGGTCGCCGCGTTCGGCCTCGGGATCGGTGCGGCAGCTCAGATGGTGTTCTTCCTCGTCGACGGCCCGTCGCTGTGGGTCGCATCGGCCGTGGCGATCGTCTTCGCGGGCGGTGCGACCATCGCGCTGGGCACCCTCGACGCCGAGCTCTTCCCCACCGAGGTGCGGAGCACCGGCAACGCGTTGCTCCTCGTCTGCGGTGTCACCGGTTCCGTCGTCGGACTGCTCCTCGCCGGCCTGCTCTCCGACGAAGTGGGTGGCCTCGGACCGGCCATCGCCATCTGCGGACTCGCGCCGCTGCTCGCGGCGATCTTCATCGTCCCGCGCCTGCCCGAAGCCGCCCATCGAGATCTCGATGACGTGAGTCCATCGGAGATGTGACGACCGCACCGCCCACACCGACATTTTTCTCGCTGCACCCTGTTGTCGGAATCGCGGAGTCTGACATTGCCCGCGCACGAGATGTTCATCGAAGAGAACTCTGGGGCTCACACACGGGTTTCCCCACTTCAGGACGCCGTCGGACGTGCTCGCACTTGCATCGATGCCGGACGAACCCCCTAGTCTGAGAATCAATTCACCGACGTCCGAGGAACGGACCCGTCGGTGAAATGACATGCGGCGGTAAAGGTCGACCCCGCAGTCAGCCGATACCCGGTGTGCAGGAGCCGAGCCAGGGAGGCGATTGACTCGTGCCAGCCTTGAACGCACAGGACGCGGCGCATCTTCTACGACGAAGCGGATTCGGTGGAGGCGGAAGCCTCGAAGCCGCCGACCGCGCGGCGATCACCGGCCTCGAACGCGGCGCCGCCGTCGATCTGATCCTCAACACCGCGAACGTCACGACCGACGATCCGGTGCGCGTCTTCGACCCCAACTTCTACGCCGACCCGAGCAAACTCGAGGACGCGCAGTTGTGGTGGCTCGAACGTATGCGCACGGCGCGCGTCGCCGGCCGCACCGCCGCGGCGAAGGCGCCGAGCCCGATCCAGGAGAAGCTCTCGCTCTTCCTGCACAGTCACTTCGCGTCGGGAC
>JBBRHS010000321.1:0-3902 GCA_038222385.1 Acidimicrobiia bacterium | reverse complement strand
CCCGGAGACGGCCACCTCGCCCGGGCGGGCCACCACGGCGACCGCCGCCGGGGTTGGCCCCGCGCCGGCTGGTGTCGCGCGCACCGCGCGCATCGAGACGGACGGCTTCGGGGTTCGGTCGTGGCTCGCCGCGGTCGTCGGCGACGAACGTGGGGAGGAGATGGAGTGCATCGCTCCCCTTCTCACCGACCAGGTAGAGGTTGGTCAGGTCGACGGGTCGACGTTCCTCGATCACGACGGTGGTGTCGCCGCGGACGGTCCGGAGCCAGTCGGCGAACTCCTCGGCGTTCGAGACCGTCGCCGAGAGGCAGACCAACCCGACGTCGCGGGGCAGGTGGATGATGACTTCTTCCCAGACCGCGCCGCGGTAGGGGTTCTGGAGGTAGTGGACCTCGTCGAGCACGACCCAGCGCAGGCCGTCGAGCGCCCGACTGCGGGCGTAGACCATGTTCCGGAGCACCTCGGTGGTCATCACCACCGCGGGAGCGCCGCCGTTGACGGCGTTGTCGCCGGTCAGGAGGCCCACCTTCGCGGCACCGTGCTCCCGCGAGAGGTCGGCGTACTTCTGGTTCGACAATGCCTTCAACGGAGTGGTGTAGAAGGCCTTCGCGCCCTCGCCGAGCGCGAGTGCGATCGCGTACTCCGCCACCACGGTCTTGCCCGACCCGGTCGGTGCCGCGACGAGGACTGAACGACCTTCGTCGAGCGCGTCGAGCGCCCGGACCTGGAACGGATCCAGCGGAAAGGTCCGAGCGGCCTCGAACGAATCCCGCGGAGTGCTCACGTGCTGATGGTTCGCTTCGCTGTGTCGCCTCGATCGCTCACCGGATTCAGAACCACGCGGAGCGTCCGGCGACTCCGCTTCGCTCACGAGGCGGGTGGGGTCAGCGTCTCGCCCGCGGGAGTGGAGGATCCGGTCGCCGGTGCGGTGTCGGGTGTCACCGGGGTGGTGGGCGCGGTCGGGGTCGTGTCGACCGGGGCCGTGGGGACGGGTGTCACCGGGGTCGCGTCGTCGTCGCCGAGGTACTCGCGGCCGAGGAAGAGCACGGCGCCGATGCTCAGCACGACGACGATCGCCGCGGCGCCGATCGCCTTCACGAGCTCCTTGCGGTCCCGCGGCGCCTGCCACGGCTCCCGCGAGCTCCGGGCCCTCTTGGGTGTTGGGGTCGTCGGGCTCATCGTTTGAGCAACCTGCCGATCACGATCGTCCCTTCGTAGAAGATGTAGAGGGGAAGGGCCAGGGCGAAGAGCGAGTATGGATCCTGGCTCGGGGTGATGACGGCCGCAAAGACGAAGATCCCGATGAGGGCCCACCGACGCCACGAACGGAGCTGCTTGGTGGTGAGCACCCGGGCCAGGAGGAGGAACATCAGCACGACCGGGAACTCGAAGGCCAGGCCGAACGCCACGATCATCAGTGCCACGAGCGACAGGTACTTGTCGGCCGTGAGCTCCGGCCGGAGGTCGGCTCCGCCGATGTTGAGGAGGAAGTTCAACGCCGGCTCGAGCGTGAGCAGCGCGACCGCACCCCCCATCACGAACAGCACCATCGACGACAGCACGAACGGGATCGCGTACTTGCGTTCCTTCGGGTTCAGGCCCGGGGTGATGAAGCGCCACAACTGGAACAACCACACCGGCAGCGCGAGCACGATGCCGCCGTAGGTCGCGATCTTGAGTCGGGTCGCGAACGCGTCGAGCGGACCGAGGAACTGGAGCTTCTTGTCGGGGTCGTTCACCGCGTTCTGGTAGAACTCGACCAGGAAGCTGATGATCCTGGGCGACAGGATGAAGCAGACGATCCCGCCGACCACGATCGCCACGATGCAGATCATGAAGCGGCGACGGAACTCGCCGAGATGCTCGACGATCGTCATCTGGCCGCCGGCGGGCCGCGGCGATCTCCTGGGTAGACGGAGCTTCACGGAGACGGTCCGGCCTACGCGTCGTCGGCGAGCGGAGGCGGCGTCGGGCCGGGCTCGACGGCTCGGGTCGGCTCGCCGGGAGCCGATTCGACCGGAGCCGATTCGACCGGAGTCGATTCGACCGCAGTTGATTCGACCGGAGTCGATTCGACCGGAGTCGGGGTCACCGGGGGTGCGACCTTCGGCTTGTCGTCGTCCATGACGCTGTGGATCGCGTCGTCGAGCTCACCCTTGAGGTGGTGCTGGACCTTGCGGAACTCGGCGAGGCCCTTGCCGACCTGACGGGCGAGCTCCGGCAACTTGTTCGGGCCGAAGACCAGTAGCGCCACGATGAAGATCACGAGGATCTCGAGGGGCCCGAGCGACGGCACGGTGGGCTCCTTTCGAGCGCCGGGAAACCGACGTCATGCTAGCGGCGAGGGGCCGCCGACGAGGACCCATGGAGAATCCGGTTCGCGGCCCCGTCGTGGATGTTGCCGGCCCGGATCGTGGGCCAGGATCGCGGGATCAGCGAGGAGGTGGCGAGCGAAGATCGAGGTCGGCGTCGGCCCGCGCGATCTGTCGGCGAGTGGCGTCGGTCTCCGCACGCAGTGACGCGACCTGGGGGCTGATCGCGGCCCGGAACCGGTCGAACGCCTCGATCGTGGGGGTGATCTCGTCGTGCGCACGCCGGACCGAGAGCAGCAGCAACGATGCGCTGGCCACGACGGCGAAGACGACGAACACCCACAGCGGCGACATGGACAGACCCTACCGGGACGGTTCGCGGCGCACCATGGCGGCCACGTCGTCGAACCACTTGTCACCGGCGAGCATGAGGTGGAAGTCGAGGAGATCGTCGGGTGCGATCGCGGGGCCGGCGAAGCGAGCTTCACGCAGCTCCGCCGGGAGCCGCCAGACCTGCATGCGGACGCCCGACGAGACCAGGAGGTCGACGATCCGTCGGCTGGCCTCCTTGGAGACGGCCTGCTCGCAGGACGGGCACCGGAAGCAGTACGAACCCTGCTCGTCGTCGGAGCACACCCGGACGACGAGGTCCGTTGCTCGGAGCTGTACGTCGCCGCAACTCGGGCAGTTCGCGCGGATGGTGGTCACCGGGAGTCCCCTTCTCTGGCCTGCTGGTCTTCCCATCGGCGCGCCCCGGGGAGCCCTTGAGTCGAGGATCGCTTCCTCCGGTCGATTCCGGGATGAGGTTTCTGGCACAGTCAGCCATGGCCCCGATCACGTTCGCCCACCGAGGCGCCCGCATCGAAGAACGGGAGAACACCGTCGCCGCGTTCACGTACGCCCTCGAGCGGGGGGCACAGGGTCTGGAATCCGATGCTTGGCTCGCAGCCGACGGCGAGGTCGTGCTGGTCCACGACGCCGTCTCGTGGCGGGGGCTACGCCGCGTTCGGGTCGACCGGAGCACCGCGGCCGAGCTGGCGCAGTTCGAGATCCCGCGCCTGGCCGACCTCTACGACGCCTGTGGCACCGACTTCGAGCTCTCGATCGACGCCAAGTCCCGTGACGTTGCTCGTCCGTTGATCGAAGTCGCCCGCCGGTACGGCGTCGCGCACCGTCTGTGGCTGTGCCACCCCAGCGTCGGGCTCCTGCGCGAGCTGCGGGACGAGGGTGCCCCGTGCCGGCTCGTGCACTCGCGCCGGCGCCAGGCCCTGTCGGTCCCGCTGGAGCGCCATGCGTCGGATCTCGCAACGATCGGCATCGACGCGATGAACATGCACCACACCGACTGGTCGAAGGGGCTCGTCGCGCTCTTCCACCGGTTCGACGTCGCCGCGTTCGGCTGGGACGTGCAGGAGGTGCGCTACCTCCGGGCGGCACTCACCATGCAGCTCGACGGGGTGTACAGCGACCACGTCGACCGCATGGTCGCCACCGTCGCCGAATGGACGGGCTAGAGAAGCAGCGGAGGCGGCGGACGGTGACTCGGACCGTCAGCGGGTGAGCGATCGAGCCGCCGCAGCGGATTCGACC
>JBBRHS010000320.1:0-3914 GCA_038222385.1 Acidimicrobiia bacterium | reverse complement strand
TCGCGAAGGGTATCGACGAGTACTACACGGTCCGCGGCGAGGTACCGGGCCGTTGGACCGGGTCCGGGATCACCGGACTCGGTGTTTCCGGACCAGTCGAGAGCGACACCCTGCGCGCCCTCCTTGCGGGTGAACACCCGGCGACCCACGAGCAGTTGGCGTCGTCGTCGCGCAAGGTGTGCGCGTTCGACCTGACGTTCTCGGCACCGAAGTCGGTGTCGGTGGTGTTTGCGTTCGGGGGATGGGAGGTCGCGAGGGAGACGGCTCGTGCCCATGAGGCGGCGGTCGACGCGGCGCTCGGCTATCTGCAGCGTCACGGTTTGACGACGCGGCGTGGCCATGGCGGTGTGTTCAGGGTGGAGACCAACGGGTTCGTTGGGGCCGCGTTTCGGCATCGGACGAGCCGGGCCGGTGATCCGCAGCTCCACACCCACGTGTTGGCCGCGAACCTGGTGCAAGGTCGCGATGGCCGGTGGGGGACCCTCGACAGCCGTGGCCTCTACCGGCACGCGAAGACCGCTGGGTTCCTCTACCAGGCACACCTCCGAGCCGAGTTGGTGGCCCGCCTCGGTGTCGCCTGGGGGCCGACGATCAAGGGATGCGGCGAGATCGAGGGTGTCCCCGAGGCGGTCGTGGGCGAGTTCAGCCAACGGCGGGCGGAGATCCAGGAGTTCCTCAACGACATGGGCGAGACGACGTCTCGGGGAGCGGCGCAACTCGCCACGCTCGCAACACGCGATCCGAAGACCCCGGGCCGCGACTTCGACGACCTGCGACAGGGTTGGATCGATCGCGGCGCCGCGCTGGGCTTCACGGCCGATCACATTGCCGGCTGCTTGGACCGGGAACCGGATCGGTACTGGGACCGACGCGGCGGACGCGGCCTCGGTGAGGAGCTCACCTGGGAACATTCCAGCTTCGATCGCCGAGATGTCCTTCGTGCGGTCGCGGGACGCGCACCGCAAGGTCGACGCGTCGACGACATCGAGCGGATGGCCGACGAGTTCCTCTCCGGGCCCGAGGTGATCACGCTGCGCACGGGTCGGTGGACGACCCCGGAGATGCTTCGTATCGAAGCAGGTCTCGTCGCCAATGCACTCGCCCGACGCGCCGCCGGTGCGGGTTTCGCAGGCTCTGGCCCTCTGAACGATGCACTCGATGCCGACTCGGAGCTGTCCGACGAACAGGTACGGATGGTTCGGCGGGTGACGACTTCCGGTGATGGGATCGAGGTCGTGATCGGCGTCGCCGGGTCGGGCAAGACTCGCGGGCTCGCCACTGCGACCCGCGCGTGGAGGAACGCCGGCTACCGCGTGATCGGAACCGCCGTTGCGGCCCGGACCGCCAGGCAACTCGGTGTGACGACCGGGGCGGTTCCATTCACGCTGAGCTGGCTCATTCACGATCTCGACCGGCACGGCTCGAGCCAACTCACCGACGCGGTCGTCCTCGTCGACGAAGCCGCGATGGTCGGCACCCGCCAACTCGCCCGGCTCCTCGCCCACGCCCACCGGGCGCATGCCAAGGTCGTGCTCGCCGGCGACGCGGCCCAGCTGCCCGAGATTGAAGCCGGCGGCGCGTTCGCCGCCCTCGCCCGCTCGCTTCCGGCCAACGAGCTCGCAGAGAATCGCCGGCAGTCCGACCCAGCTGAACGAGACGCCCTCGCTTACCTTCGGGCCGGTGAAGCCGAGCATGCCGTCACTCGGCTTGCATATGCGGGGCGGATCGCGATCAGCGACACACCCGCGGATGCTCGGGCCCTCATGGTCGACGACTGGTTGTCACTGCACGAAATGGGACGCGACGTCGTGATGCTCGCCTGCCGCCGCCACGATGTCGCCCAACTCAACGCGCTCGCACGCGCCGCGCTCGTCGACCGAGGCGATGTCGCAGCCGACGGCATCACCATCAACGGCGCCTCCTTCGGAGTCGGGGACAGCGTCATGACCCTCCGCAATCGGTCCGAACTCGAGATCACCAACGGCACCATCGGAACCGTCGTGGCCATCGACCTGGACACCCACCAGCTCACCATTCGCGACGAGACACAGGCCACCACGGTTCTTCCGGGTGAGTATGTGCGTGACGGCAATGTCACCCACGCCTACGCAACGACGATCCACAAGGCGCAAGGCCTCACCGCCGACACCGCAGTCGTCCTCGCCGATGGCTCGCTCTTTCGGGAAGCCGCGTACACGGCATTGTCCCGAGGTCGGACCCGGAACCAGCTCTATGTCGTCGGTCCGGACCTCACCGGTCGGGAAGACGCCCACGCACCCGAGGTTGATGAACGCGACCCCTTCGGGGCGCTCGTCGCGTCGCTCGGGCATTCGGAAGCGAAGGAGCTCGCCCTTCGATCCGTGCGTCGCACTTCGGAGACACCCGCCCGCGACGTGGCTCAAGACACCGGAATCGACCTCGGCTGGTGACCGAACGTGCGAGGCGTGGTCCTCACGGTCCGAGAATCATGTCGGCCACGACGTCGGCCGCGTCCTCCTGGAGCGCAGGGAGGACGTGTGAGTACGTGTCGAGCGTGATGCCAACGCTCGCGTGACCGAGCCGTTCGCTGACGACCTTCGCCGCAACGCCGGCGGTGAGCGCGGCAGTGGCATAGCTGTGGCGAAGATCGTGAAGGCGGATCTTCGGAAGACCGGCATCGCGCGAAAGCTGCTCGAACCAGCTCGTCAACCGTTCGGGATGGATCGCGGTGCCGTCCTCTCGCGAGAAGGCGAGCCCCGTATCGGTCCAGGCCTCGCCCCACGAGAGTCGCTCCCGTAGCTGAGCCTTTCGGTGACCCTTGAGTGCGGCGACGGTCCGATGGTCGAGCGCGACCGAACGTCGTCCCTTCGCCGTCTTCGGCTCTGAGAAGCGGACATCGTGGTAGTCGACGACGGTCAGGGTCTGCACCACCGCCAATCGGGCATGCTTTAGATCGAGGTGTTGCCAGGTGAGCCCGAGAACCTCGCCCCGACGCATCCCGGTTGTCACGAGGAGCAGCCAGGCGGCTGCGAGCCGGTGGTCGCTCGTGTGGTCGACGAAGGCCCGCAGCTGTGTCGCATCCCATACCTTCATTACGGGGGGTCGCGCCTTCGGAGGTTCGGCGAGGCTGACGGGGTTACGCGCGAGATGGCCCCACCTGACCGCGTCGCTCAACGCTTTGTGCAGCATCGTGTGCGCGTGACGGACGGTCGTAGGCGAGAGCGTTCCCGGCCGGCCGCTTCGTCCCGTCGTCAGCAGCTGCGCGTAGAAGGCGTTGAGCTTCGCCGGCGTGACGTTGACGAGCAGGGTGCGGCCGAACGCGGGCCGGATGTGCGCGTCGAACTGGCCGCGATAGTGCCGCCACGTCGTCGGCCGCACGCTCGCGCGGATCGCGGGGAACCACTCCTCATCGAGGTACCGGTTCAGCGTCAGCTTCGACGGTTCGACGAAGACGCCGCGCCGCACCTCGTCGCGCAGCTCGGCGAACGCGCGCTCCGCCTCCTTGCGCGTCTTGAAGCCACCGCGCGACTTCTGTCGTCGCTTGCCGTTGGCGTCCGGTTCGAGTTCGACCCAGAAGTACCACGACGCGCCCCGCTTCTTGAAGTGACCCTTCACGGAGCGGACTGTAGCGACTCCGTTAGCAAAGCGTTAGCAATCGCCGTCGTGGCGTCCACGCAGTGCGTTCCCGTCTGCCTTACAGCGGTAGAAGTGCTGACCAGAGGATTGTGCGAGCGGAGGGACTCGAACCCCCACGTCCGAAGACACCGGGACCTAAACCCGGCGCGTCTGCCAGTTACGCCACGCTCTCCTGCCCCGCAGGGTAGTGGCGCCCGGACTGGGGTCTACAGGCCCCGGGGTCCGGGTTCAACAAGACCTAAAACAGCATTGGCTGCAATGGCAGCGTCAACAGCATTTCCACCGGCTTTCAATATGTC
>JBBRHS010000319.1:0-3916 GCA_038222385.1 Acidimicrobiia bacterium | reverse complement strand
CCGTGGGCGGCCTGGTAGTCGTCGGCGTCGGCATTCCAGAACGCCCGGTTGTGCTGCTCGTGATTCGGTGACCAGCGCATGCTCACAAGTATCCCATCTGACCTACAGTTTCGTCTCTCGCCACTACTCGACGTTCCCCGTACGCGACCTCCTGAGCCGCGTTGTGGGCGCGCGTTGCTCTTGGGCTGAAACATCTGTAGCTGCCGGCATATCGGCAGGGATCAAGCGGCGGGCAGCTTCGTCGCGTTGACATCGGCTTGCGGTGCAGCGAGGGTTGCTCGATGACGGTGCGGTATCGGGCGTTGATCTCGGACAGTGCGCGGTGGGGAGGCTTCCAGTTCCGACCGTCGGACATCGTCATCAGCACACCCCCGAAATGCGGCACGACGTGGACGCAGATGCTGTGTGCGTTGTTGATCTTCGACGGCCCCGAGTTCCCCGCGCCCGTCGGCCGACTCTCCCCTTGGTTGGATCAGACCATCCGATCACTCGACGATGTCCGCTCGGTCTACGGCGCGCAACTCCACCGACGTTTCATCAAGACGCACACGCCTCTCGACGGCCTCCCTCTCGTGGACGGCGTCAGCTATGTCGTCGTGGGCCGCGATCCTCGCGACGTGATGATCTCGATGGAGCACCACTTTGACAACATGGATCTCGATCGAGTGCTCGCGCTACGTGGGCAAGCCGTCGGTAACGACGATCTCGCCACCCTTCCCCAACGGCCGCCGGTGAGCGAAGACCCCGCGGAGCGGTTCCGGGCCTATGTACGGGCGACGGAGTTCACGGGCGTGGTGAACCTCACGGTGGTCCTGCACCATCTGGACACGGCCTGGCAGCGCCGCCACTCCGCGAACGTGGTGATGTGTCACTACGCGGACTTCTCCACCGATCTACCCGGCGAGGTACTGCGGCTCGGCCGTGCCCTCGGCTTCGACATCTCCGCCGAACGCGCGGAGTCGCTCGCTGCAGAGGCGTCACTCGATCGCATGCGTGCACGTGCCGCCGACGTGATCCCGAACGCGGGCGCGATCTGGAAGGACGACGAGGCGTTCCTCCGGGCGGGCAGTTTCGGGGAGTGGCGCACACGTGTGAGCGATGCCGACCTCACCGAATACGACAGCACCGTCAACGCGACCGTGTGTCGCGATCTCGCCGCCTGGGCGCACGGGGGGCGCATCGCATCGGGAATCGACCCGTCCACCCGATGACCCGCCGTGCCGATCGGCAGACCCGCGGGACCGCAGTCCGTTGACCACGTCGTCCCAGCACCAGGAGCCGTGCCAGGCGCCGTGGACCAGCACCACCGTCGCGGAAACCCCGTCGCCCGTCATCGGGCGACCGTGACCGGCAGCCGGCTGAAGCCGCGGACGTTGCCGGAGTGGACCCGCTCGGCACCGGTCGCGTCGATCTCGTACTCGCCGAGGACCGGGAGGAGCGTCTCGAGGGCAACGCGTGTCTCGAGCCGGGCGAGCGCGGCGCCGAGGCAGTGGTGGATGCCGTGCCCGAACGCGAGGTGGCCGGCTGGATTGCGGGTGATGTCGAGCACGTCGGGACGATCCCAACGCCGTTCGTCTCGGTTCGCGGAGGCGAAGAGGAGGAGGCCCTTGCTGCCCTCCGGAAGCGTCACCCCGTGCAGCTCGACGTCGCGCGTGAGCAGCCGGGCGAGGGACTGGGTGCTCGTGTCGAAGCGCAGCACCTCCTCGACCGCCGTCGGGATGCGCCCCGGGTCGTCGAGCAGCATCGCCCGCTGCCCCGGGAACGCGTGGAGCCAGAAGACGGCATTGCCGATGAGCTTGGTGGTCGTCTCGTTCCCGGCGATGAGGAGGAGGAAGCAGAACCCGAGGATCTCGCCGTGGGTGAGGTCGGCATCGCCGTCGCGCGCGGCGAGGAGGGCGCTCACGAGGTCGGTGCCGGGGTCGGCGCGCCGGCCGGTGATCAGCCGTTCGAAGTAGGCGTAGAGCTGCATCGCACCGTCGATCCCGGCGGGCGTGATCTGGGAGTCGCCGGGCTCGCGGTGCAGCATGGCGTCGGACCAGCCCCGGAGCTCGTCCTGCTCGGCCCGCGAGACCCCGAGCATCTCGCTGATCACCGCCATGGGGAGCAGCGCGGCGAACTCGTCGATCACGTCGACCGACCGGCGGGTGCGGAACCGGTCGACGAGCTCGATCGACAGTTGCCGGATCGGACCCTCCAGGTCGGCGACCCGCTTCGGCGTGAAGGCCCGGCTCACGAGGCCGCGCAGGCGGGTGTGGCGGGGAGGGTCGGTCTCGATGAGCATCGGCTCGACCGCCTCGGCCCGCCGCTCCAGGGTGATGCCGCCCGAGGAGGAGAAGGTCGTGGTGTCGTTGATCGCGGCGCGGACGTCGTCGTCGCGTGACAGGGTCCAGAAGCCGTGTTCGGGGTCGAGGTAGGCGGGGGCGTCGTCGCGCAGGCGCCGGTAGAGGGGGTACGGGTCTTCGTGGACCTCGTAGGCGAACGGATCGAAGCGGACGGGCCGCTCGATCGCGGTCACTGCGCGCCGAGGAGGTTGACGATGGCCGCGTAGTGGCATGCGATGGCGCCGAGCACACACGCGTGGAAGATCTCGTGGTACCCGAACGTGACCGGGAAGGGGTCGGGCCGCCGGGCCGCGTGCACGATCGCACCCCCGGTGTAGAGCACGCCCCCCGCGAAGATCAGCGCGAAGGCGAGCACACCGCTGTGGATCCAGAGGTCGGGCATCGCGATCACCGCCACCCAGCCGAGCGTGATGTAGACCACGGTCACGTAACCCTTGGGCGGATGGATCGGGAGCCACTCGAACGCGATGCCCGCGATCGTGCCGCCCCATACGAGGACGAGCACGATCGTCGCCCAGCCACTGCTCATCCCGAGGAGCGCCACCGCGGTGTAGGTGCCCGCGATCATGAGGAAGATCGTGGTGTGGTCGAGTTGGAGGAGCCGGACCGTGCTGCCGAGCGACCAGTTCCCGCGGTGCAGCAGCGCGCTCACGCCGAGCATGGCGCACATGGCGACGGAGAAGACCGCAGCCGCGAATCGTGGGACGCCGCTCGGCGCGTAGACGACGAGTGCGATCCCGGCGAGCACCGCGACGCCGAACCCGTACAGGTGCAGGACGCCGCGCAGACGGGGCTTGTCGGTGACCGTCAGCAGCGGAGAACGGTGGGGCACACGCCGAGGCTACGAGAAGGAGCGGCGCCGGCGGACACCGTCCGCGCGGGACGTCTTCGGGTGGGCGGAGCAGATGCGACTCGAACTCAGGGCCGCAGGACGGTCCCCGGGGTGGCTCCGGTCCATTCGCCCTGCTCGAGGAGCACCTCGCCGTTCACGATCACCCGCTCGTAGCCGTCGGCGTCGACCACGTAGCGACCGCTTCCGGCGGGGAAGTCCCGGGTGAACCGGGTCGGGCCGACCATGAGGCGGTCACGGTCGATCAGGCAGAGGTCGGCCGCCGCCCCGACGTGGATCGAGCCCCGGTCGGTGATCCCGTGGATCCGGGCGGGGATCGACGTGACCTTCGCCACTGCCTGCTCGAACGTCAGCACGCTGGGCACCCACTCGGTGAGGAGCCGGGTGGTGTAGTCGGCTCCGACGAACGAGAGGAGGTGGGCGCCCCCGTCGCTGCTCCCGGCCATCACCAGGGGACTCCGGATCATCGCCTCGGTCGCAGCGACACGGGCCCGCTCGGGTGGTGCCGCGAGCACGAACTGGGTCCGGAGCTCCTCGGCGAGCGACAGGTCGAGGAAAGCATCGAGCGGATCGGCATCTCGTACCGCGGCGACCTCGGTGACCGAGAGCCCGACGAACTGCTCGTGTTCGGCGCGGTGCACGGTCTCGACCCGCAGGACCTCCCACACGAAGACGAACGACCGACCGTCCCAGTTCGCGAGCTCCTTGCGCATCTGCTCGCGCA
>JBBRHS010000318.1:0-3925 GCA_038222385.1 Acidimicrobiia bacterium | reverse complement strand
AGCCTGGGTCGGCACCCACACCTTGATCCCGCCCGTCTCGGCATCGTGCTCGACGAGCACACCGTTCGGCTCCATGGGCACCGCGGCGACGCGCTGGTTCACGAACCGGCCCTCGACGACGACCTCGGCCTCCTCGAGCACGGTCGGGTCGTCGCCGAAGTCGAACTCGATCGCGAGGTTCGAACCATGATCAGGGAAGAGGAGCGTGGCGTCGTCTTCGAGCGCGGCTTCGGGATCGACGACCGCCGGGAGCGGGTCGTAGTCGACGATCACCATCTCGGCCGCGTCGACTCCCTGTGCGCGGGTCTCGGCCACGACCGCGGCGACGATGTCGCCCACGAAGCGCACGGTGCCCACGGCGAGCGGCGGTCGCGAGAAGGTCGGCGGGAGCATGACGAACCCCTGGACGGGCGGCAGCTCGAGGTTCGCGTTGGTGTACACACCGAGCACGCCCGGCATCGCCTCGGCCTCGCTGGTGTCGACCGCCTCGATCAGGGCGTGGGCGATCGTCGAGCGTACGAACACGACGTGGGCGACCCCTTCGGACACGAGGTCGTCGAAGTACCGGGCGTCGCCCCGGAGGACTGCGGGATCCTCGACGCGGAGGACGGCGTTTCCGAGGATCGAACCTGATGCGGACATGGCCGGAATCTAGTGCGACGAGAGGAGCGGACAGCCGAGCCGGGGTCGGGCGCGACCCGGCGGCGACCTACGCTCAGATGCATGTCAGACCCCTCGGCGGCGCCGGTCATCATCGAAGCGGCCCTGAACGGAGTCACGACGAAGCGCCACAACCCGCTCGCGCCGGTGACCGCCGACGAGCTCGCGTCGGATGCGATCGCGTGCATCGATGCGGGCGCGACGATCGTGCACACGCACGCCGACAACCTGGGCGCTCCCGTCGCCGAGCTGACCACCCGCTACGCCGACTGCTTCCGCGTCGTCCTCGACGCCCGACCCGACGCGCTGCTCTATCCCACGATCGGGTTCGGCTCGACCGTGGCGGAGCGCTTCGGGCACGTGGGAACCCTCGCATCGGAGGGGCTCGTCCACGCCGCCGCGGTCGACCCGGGCTCGGTGAACCTCGGCGGCGCCGGTCCCGACGGCCTGCCCCCACCGATGGAGTTCGTCTACACGAACCCCTTCGCCGACATCCGCTACGCCTTCGACCTCGCCGCGCAGCACCGGATCGGCCCGAGCGTCGCGATCTTCGAGCCGGGGTTCCTCCAGGTGGTGCTGGCCTACTTCGACGCCGACGCGCTCCCGCCCGGGACGCTCGTGAAGTTCTACTTCGCGGCCGGCGGGTACCTCACCCGAGGCCGCCCGTTGTGGGGAGCGCCCCCGATCACCGAAGCCCTCGACCTCTACCTGGCCATGCTCGGCGACCGGGCCATCCCGTGGGCGATCGCGGTCGTCGGTGGTTCCCTCTTCGACCACACCGAGCTCGTCGCCGACGCGCTCCGGCGCGGCGCCCACCTCCGGGTCGGCCTCGAGGACTGGGCCGACGGCCCGGCCAACGCGGAGCAGGTCCAGCGAGCCGCCGTGCTCGCACAACGCGCGGGCCGACGAGTCGCCACCGCGATCGAGACCAGGGCCCTCCTCGGACTTCGGTAGGGCAGGAGAAGGAGCGGAGCCGGCGGGCCGCGTCACAGGACGTCAATGGGTGGGCGATCGAGCCGGCGCAGCGGATTCGACCGTCGAGGGTGCGAGTTCCTGGACGGCGATCACCGGCATGGGCAGCACCCGGTTGACGCGGTAGCCGGCGCGGGCCACGAGGGCGGCGAACTCGGATTCGGTGCGCTCGCGCCCACTCCCGGTGAGGACGAGCATCATCAGGTCGCTGTCTTTCGCCGGGTGGGGTCGGTGGTGCGTGGGCATCAACTGATCGACGACGAGCACGCACGCTCCCGGCGATGCAGCACGGATGCGCGAGAGGATCGTGACGCACTCGGGGTCGGCCCAGTCGTGCAGGATCGCCTTCAGCAGGTACACGTCGCAGCCCGCGGGGACCGCGTCGAAGAAGCTCCCTCCGACCGATTCGACCCGATGCAGCACGCCCGCCGCGTCGAGCACCGGTGCGGCGCGCTCGATCACCTCGGGGAGATCGAAGAGGACGCCCTCGGCCGACGGGTTCGCGGCGAGCACGGTGGCGAGGAGCGCGCCGGTGCCACCGCCGACGTCGCAGATGCGGCGCGCACCCGAGAAGTCGTACCCCGAGACGAGTGACGGCCCCGCGAGCTGCGACGACTGCTCCATCGCGGCGTCGAACGTCGCCTGCGCGTCGGGGTGTGCGGTCAGCCAGTCGAAGTACTCGACGCCGAACGCTTCGACCGACGCGCTCCGCCCGGTCCGCACCGAGTGCGCGGCGTGGTTCCAGATCTCCCCGTGCCAGGGGCCGCACAGGAACCGCACCCACTCGCGCACGGAATCGGCCCGGTCGGACCGCAACAGCTCCGACATCGCGGTATTGCGCCAACGGCCGTTGCGATCCTCGCGGAAGTAGCCGAGGCCTTCGAGGAGGCGCAGGAGCCGGGCCGTCGCGTCGGCGTCGGTCGCTGCGGCCCGGGCGAGCGTGTCGGCATCAAGTGGCCGGTCGGCGAGCAAGTCGGCGAACGAGAACTCCGCGGCCAGGTACACCGCCTTCGCCTCCACGAACCCGAACGTGGTCTCGAAGACCCGCACGATCGGCGGCATCGAGTTCCGGTGCAGTCGACCGAGCGCGTTGCGGCCGGCGAGCACCGGCGGAACCGCCCACGCCGGCGGGAGCCGCAGCGGCTTGGGATCGTCGTTGCCGTTCGGCCGATCAGGCATCGGACGCGACGACCGCGTTCTCGAGCGCGCCGATGCCGTCGATCTCGACCCGCACGGTGTCGCCCGGATGGAGGAACCGCTGCGGGTTGCGCGCGACGCCGACTCCCGGTGGCGTGCCGGTCATGATCACGTCGCCACGCTCGAGGGTGATGGCCTCGGTCGTGAACGCGATGATCTCGGCGACGGAGAAGAGCATCTCGCTCGTCGAGGAGTCCTGGAGGGTCTCGCCGCTCACGATGCAGCGGATGCCGAGCGCCTGCGGATCGGGGATCTCGTCGGCGGTCACGAGCCAGGGCCCCATCGGCGCGAACGTGTCGAGCGCCTTCCCGCGCGTCCACTGGGTGTCGCCGAACTGCAGGTCGCGCGCCGACACGTCGTTGCCGCAGGTGTACGCGTAGACGAAGTCGAGCGCGTCGGCGACGTGGACCTTCTGCGCCCGACGACCGATCACGACGGTGAGCTCGGCTTCGTAGTCGAGCTGCTCGGTGATCGTGGGATGGACGATCGAGGCACCTGGACCGACGAGCGCGTTCGCCCACTTGGCGAACAGCTGCGGCCGGGTCGGGACCGCCGAACCGGTCTCCTCGGCGTGCTCGCGGTAGTTGCGCCCGACGCACACGATCTTGCCCGGAGGGGGGACCGGCGCGAGCACCGTGACCGCATCCAACCGACCGACCGCGTCCCCGGGCTGCGGATCGAAGACGTCGGTTCCGGCGTCGCGGACGACATCGCCCTCGACGACACCGACGCGTGCGACACCACCGGCGTCGTATCGGATGAGCTGCATCGGGCCACGATAGGTCCGAGGGGCGGTACCGTCGTCGCCATGTCGAGGCGGGGCGACCAGGTCGCGATCACGAACCGGCGCTCCCGGTACGACTACGAGCTCCTCGAGCACTGGGAGTGCGGGATCGTGCTGCTGGGCGCCGAGGTCAAGTCGATCCGGCTCGGTCGCGCGAACCTCCAGGACGGTTACGCCCGCGTGGAAGACGGTGAGGTCTGGCTGTACGGGATGCACGTGTCCCCGTACGAGTTCTCGCAGGGCGAGCTCGACCCGGTCCGGCGCCGCAAGCTCCTGCTCCACGCCAAGGAGATCGACGACCTCGCCCGGGGC
>JBBRHS010000317.1:0-3927 GCA_038222385.1 Acidimicrobiia bacterium | reverse complement strand
TGCGGGATGGTCGGTGATCATGCTCGAGAAGGGCCGCAACCACCTCCTGTCGCTCGACGCGCCGTTCGAGCCGCTCGGCCACGTGTCGAACGACGAGATCAAGTTCCTGCGCCGCCACTACCTCGGCCCCGACCCGTTCCTCGAACCCCGCACGTTCCGACGCCGCGAGGCCGACGGCGACCGACTGCTCTCGGGTGAGGTGAACAACCTGCCGTCGACCGTCGGTGGGGGCGGGTTCCACGCCGACGGCAAGCTCCCCCGCTTCCGCGAGGTCGACTTCCACGCGCACTCCGAGCTCGGCCCGATCGACGGTGCCGAGATCGTCGACTGGCCGTTCGGCTACGACGAGCTCGAGCCGTACTACGCCGCCGCGGAGCGCGCGATCGGCGTGGCCGGCGACCACACCGAGAACCCGTTCGCCGCGTGGCGCGCCGATCCGTATCCGATGCCGCCCGGCCCCGACATGTACTGCGCCGTCCTCACGAGCGACGCCGCGACCACACTCGGCTACCACCCCTACCGCGCTCCGACCGGCGTGAACAGCGTCACCTACGACGAGCGACCCGCGTGCAACAACTGCGGGTTCTGCGGCTTCTTCGGCTGCCCCATCGACGCCAAGGGTGATCCGGTCGCGCCCCTGCGGCACGCGCTGCAGACCGGACGCTGCGAGATCCGCACCGAGTCGATCGCCGCCGACGTGCTCCTCGACGGCACCGAGAGCTTGGCCACCGGCGTCCGCTACCTCGACGCCGACCTCGTCGAGCACGAGGTGACGGCCCGGCACGTGATCCTCGCCGGCGGCGCGTTCGAGACGCCCCGGCTGCTACTGCGCACCGGCCTCGGCAACCCCGACGTCGTCGGCCGCCACCTCATGTTCCACTTCCAGACCCTCGTGCTCGGCATGTTCCCGTTCCGCCTGCACGGCCACCGGGGCCGCTCGGTCACGCACCTGATGGACGACCCGATCGTGTCCGACGACGCGGCGCAGACGGCGGCACGCGAAGCCGACCTCCCCTACTTCCGGGGCGGGATCGTGGAGCACGGCGCGGCCGGGCACCCGGTGATGGAGGGCATGCACCTCCCGCACGGCGCGCTGCACTCGCAATTGATGCTCGAGTCGACGACCCGGGACCGGATGGCCGTGTTCACCATGCAGGGCGAGGATCTTCCTGTCGCGTCGAACCGCATCGACCTCGATGCCGGTGTGCGCGACGTCTACGGCTTCCCCGCCGGGCGC
Organism: Acidimicrobiia bacterium; assembly: GCA_038222385.1. GTDB lineage: Bacteria > Actinomycetota > Acidimicrobiia > IMCC26256 > JANYLB01 > JANYLB01. The sequence continues at coordinate 2,690 of JBBRHS010000317.1, read as the reverse complement.
GTCACCTACACGCCGCACCGCCACGAGATCGCCTGCGCGGAGCACTGGGCGCCGCGACTCGAAGCCGTGATGCGCGAGGCCGGTGCCGAGCACACCTACTGGGTGACGTCACCCCCGATCGAGGGCTCCGACGCCGACCGCCCCGGCTTCGTCGCTCCGATCTCGCGCCACATCATCGGCAGCGCCCGCATGGGCGACGATCCCCGCACGAGCGTGTTCGACCCGTGGCAGCGACTCCACGGCGTGGAGAACGTGCTCTGCACCGATTCGTCGGTGTTCCCGACGTCGACCGGCTACGGACCCACGTTGACGATCGTCGCACTCGCGATCCGCGCCGCGCGCGCCCTCGCGGGTCTCGATCCGCTCCGCTCGTCGGGACCGGCTGTCTGAACGGTCGCCCGGCCGCTGCTACTTCGCCGGCGGTTCGTCGGGCTTGGTCGCGAACACGCCCTTCAGCTTGTCGCCGGCATACTTCAGCTTGTCGCCCGCGGTGTCGCCCGCGTCGGCGAACGTCTCGTTCAGCGCGTCGCCCATCGAGTTCAGCGCGCCCTTGAGCCCGTCACGCACCTCGGGGTCCTTCACCGCGCCGCTCACCGACGACACCGCCTGGTCGATCGCCCGACCCAACGTGTTCAACGCATCGGTCACGGCGGCCTGGTCGACGTCGTCGGGCTTGCTCGCCGACGGCTCCCCCGCGGCCCGCTTGCCGTGCTCCTTGAGCTTGTCGCCGACGGCCGCGAAGTGCATCCCGACCTTCATCCACGCCTGCTTGCCCTCGTCACTCATCTCGATCGCTCCGCTCGCTGGTCGTCACGTCTGGGCCCCATTGCCAACCGCTCGCTCCACACTCGATCGCTCCGCTCGCTGGTCGTCACGTTGGAGCGCCATCGCCAACCGCTGGCTCCGTCTACCACCACTGTCGCGCATCAGACGCGGAACCGCTCGTCGACCGCCTCCGAGTCACGCGACCGGGGAGGATTCGAGCCCGACGTGGCGAGAGAGACGATGCAGAGTGCGACCGCCACGAGCAGGACGGCGACCCCGATCCCCCGCACGGTCGAGGCGATCGAGCCTGCGTCCTGCAGTCGGTTCAGGTGCTCGGGCCCGAGCACCGTCGCCCAGTCGTGCTCACCGCCGATGAGTTGGAGCTCCTCGTAGGGCGCGTCGGCGATGTAGACCGACGCCTCCTGGAAGTTGGTCGCGGCCCACGCGAGACAGGCGGCCGCAGCGAGGCGATCCTTCCGCCACCCGAGGAAGTAGACGGCGAGCCCGAAGGGAACGAGGCACTGCAGCACCGATCCGGCCGAGGCGGTCACCACCGTGCCGACGAACGGCACCAGGTAGCAGACGAGGTGCCCGAGCTCGTGGAAGCCCAGGTTCACGAACGAGAGGAACGGGAGCCGTTCACCACGCCCGAACGCCCACCAACCCGCGAACGCACACCACGCGAGGCACAACCCCACTTGCCAGACCCGCACCGCTTTCCACTCCGTGACGCGCTGCACGACCCTGTATCGGCCGACGCGGCACTCCGGTGAACCGGAGTCCGAAGCGAGCCGTTCCCACCGACGTCTCGGGCGCCCCCATCGGCGAGCGGGGCCCGAGCGGCCTGGCCCGAAGGGCCGGGAGCGGGAGTCCGAAGCGAGCCGTTCCCGCCGACGTCTCGGGCGCCCCCGTCGGCGAGCGGGGCCCGAGCGGCCTGGCCCGAAGGGCCGGGAGCGGGAGTTACGCGGCTTCGAGCTCGCGTTCGGGCTCTGGCTCCGGCTGGGGGCGACGCACCCGCTCCGGGGGGACGCGGAGGTCCTTCACGATGCCCACCCAGCTGAGGGCCAGGAGGGCGTAGTAGGTGGCGTCGATCTCCCACCAGAAGAAGCCTTGGCGGGCCGAGCTCGGGTAGTGGTGGTGGTTGTTGTGCCACCCCTCACCGCCGGTGAGCAGGGAGACCAACAGCGAGTTCCGGCTGGTGTCGGTGGTGTCGTACCGACGGCGGCCGAACACGTGGGCGACGGAGTTGACCGCGAAGGTGGCGTGCCAGAGGAGAACGGTCGACCAGAAGAACCCGACGACCAGGCCGCTCCACCCGCCGATCAGGTAGCAGGCGATTGCGAGGCTCCACGGGGCGATCCAGTCGTGCTTGTCGAGCCAGACCAGCTCCGGGTACCGGGCGAAGTCCTTGATTCCGTCGTACTTGGTCGCGCTGTAGCGGTCGCAGAGGATCCAGCCGACGTGGCTCCACCAGAAGCCCTTGCGGGGCGAGTGGATGTCTCGGTCGGTGTCGGCGAAGCGGTGGTGGTCGGGGTGGTGGGCGGCCCACCACAGCACTCCCTTCTGGGCCGACGTCTGGGCCCCGAACGCCATCACGAATTGCGAGACCCGCCCGAGTTTGTAGGCCTTGTGAGCGAAGTAGCGGTGGTATCCGGCGGTGATGAAGAACATGCGGACCCAGAACAGCCCGAGGCACAGCACGATCGCGGTGACCGTGATCCCGGTGAAGTACGCCGCCAGGCAGGCCAGGTGGATGAGGAAGAACGGGATCGAGCTGATCCAGTTCACCCGTTCGTCGGGGGCCCGGTCGAGGGTGCCGATCGCGATCTCGGGGACGGGGTGTTCGCCGTTGCTCATTGCGATCCATCCTACCTACCGGTAGGTAGGCAAAGCCAAGCACCCCGCCTCCCGGCGTGAGGGAGATG
>JBBRHS010000316.1:0-3934 GCA_038222385.1 Acidimicrobiia bacterium | reverse complement strand
CGTTGTCACGCGAGGCCGAGGTCGTGCAGCGCGGTCACGAGTCGGTCGACCTGTTCCGGGGTGTGCGCGGCCGAGAGCGTGACGCGCAGACGCGACGTTCCCGGCGCGACGGTCGGGGGTCGGATCGCCGGCACGAGGAGGCCGCGCGTCTGGAGCGCGTCGGCCGCGTCGACGGCGCGGCGCTCCTCGCCGCACACCACCGAGATGATCGGCGACGGATGGCCCGGTCGGACCCGTTCGACATGATCGCGGAGCTGTGCTCTCAGCGCGTCGCCCTCGGGGCCGCCGAGGATCGCGGTCGACGCGAGCGCCGCCGCGGTGTCGGCGGGGGTGGGCGCGGTGGTGAAGATGTAGCTGCGCGCCCGGTTGACCAGCAGGTCGGCGAAGCGCGACGACGCCGCGACGAAGCCGCCGAGTGAACCGTGGGTCTTGGAGAGCGTCCCGATGCGGAGGGCTTCGATGCCGTCGAGGTCGGGGTCGGGTCCGAGCACCGTGTGGGCTTCGTCGAGCACGAGCAGTGCGCCGGAGTCGCGACACAACGCGCTGATGCCGTCGAGCGGTGCGACGTCGCCGTCCATCGAGAACACGCTGTCGGTCACGATCACGACCCGTCGGCCGTCGGCCGAGCGCACGAGCGACCCGAGTTGTTCGACGTCGGCGTGGCGGTACACACCGACCTCGGCCCGGCTGAGCCGACAGCCGTCGACGATCGAGGCGTGGTTGAGCTCGTCGGAGCAGACGAGGGTCCCGGGGCCCGCCACGGTCGTGAGCACGCCGAGGTTCGCCGCGAACCCGGTCGGGAAGAGCACGGCTCGGTCGCTGCCCTTCCACGCCGCGAGCGCCTCCTCGAGCTCGTGGTGCACGGGCCGGGATCCGACGATCAGTCGGGCCGCGCCGGAACCCGCGCCCCAGCGATCGAGGGCCGCGTGTGCCGCCCCGATCACCGCGGGGTGCTGGGTGAGGCCGAGGTAGTCGTTCGACGCGAACGAGACGACCGGCTGTCCGTCGGGTGCGAGCTTGCCCTCGGGCCCCGCGGCGTCGAGATCGCGGGGCATGCGCCACTGGCCCGCAGCTCGGATCCCGTCGAGCTCCGTCTCGACCCAGGCGTCCCAGATGGTTCGCTTCGCTGCGTCGCCTCTCTCGCTCACCGGTGCACGCGCTTCGAGTGTGTGTCCGGCGGCTCCGCTGCGCTCACTGTGACCTCCTCGAGGGCGCCGTCGAGGGCGTGGACGATCTGGTGCAGCTCTGCGGAGGTCACGTCGAGCGGGGGCATGAGCACCACGACGTCGCCGAGGGGCCGGAGGAGCACCCCGCGCTCGACCGCAGCTGCGCAGACCTGCCGACCCCACCGCAGGCCGTCGGCGGGAGGCGCGAGTTCGACGCCGCCCATGAGGCCGCACAACCGGACGTCGGCGACCGCGGCGCGCGGCCGGATGCGATCGTCGAGGAGGCCGCGCAACTCGGCCGACCGCTCGCCGACGTTCGCCAGCACGTCACGCGCGTCGAGGAGCTCGAGGTGACGCAGCGCGACGGCCGCCGCGAGCGCGTTCCCGCTGTAGGAGTGCCCGTGGTACAGCGCCCGCTCGCCCAGGTCGGGCCCGATGAACGCGTCGAACACACGACCCGACGCGACCGTGGCCGACATGGGGAGGTACCCGGCGGTGATGCCCTTGCCGAGACAGAGGAGGTCGGGGCGCGCGCACTGCTCCGACGCGAACAGGGTGCCGGTGCGGCCGAACCCGGTTGCGACCTCGTCGTGGATCAGCAGCACGTCGTGCTCCCGGCACGCGGCGGCGAGCGATGCGAAACCTTGCGGGGGTGCGAGGAGCATCCCCGCCGCGCCCTGGACCAACGGCTCGACGATCACCGCGGCGAGCTCGGCCGCGTGCTCCGCGACCATCGCGACGGCGCGTTCGAAGCAGGCGGGATCGTCGAACCCCGGCGCCCGTAGCACCGGGAAGCGCAGCGGATCGAACAGGGTGGTGCCGAAGCCTCCGTCGCCGAGCGAGAGCGCGCCGATCGTGTCGCCGTGGTAGGCCCCACCGAACCCGAGGAAGGTCGTCCGGTCCTCGACGCCCCGGTTCACCCAGTACTGGAAGGCGATCTTCAGCGCCTGCTCGACAGCGGAGGCGCCGTCGGACGCGTAGAGGAAGTGCGGGTCGTCGACCGGCACGACCCGGGCGAGGGCTTCGGAGAGCTCGACCACGACCCGGTTGCCGTTGCCGAGCATGGTCGTGTGGGCACCGCGCTCGAGCTGGGCGCGGATCGCGTCGTCGAGCTCGGGCACGTGGTGGCCGAGCGTGTTGACCCAGAGCGACGAGATCGCGTCGAGGTAGCGCTTCCCGTCGCTGTCGACCACCTCGTGACCGTCGGCGTGGTCGACGACGATCGGCGCGTTCTCGGTGTAGGCGCCCATCTGGGTGAACCCGTGCCACACCACCGCCGCATCCCGCTTCGCCCAGTCTCCGTTCGACGTCACGGAGCGATGTTAGGGCCGGGTCGGAGCTATTCCCCGAGGGCGGCGCAGAAGCCGCTGAAGACGTCGATGTAGCGGTCGATGTCTTCGTCGGTGTGCTGAACCGAGATCGTCCACTGCTCCTCGTTGCCGGGAGTCATGAAGATGCCGCGGTTCACGGCCCACGGATACGACGCCTCGTAGAGAGCGTCGTTCGTGCCGAGGAAGTCGCGGTAGTTCCTCAGCTTCTCGCGGGTGAACGAGATCGCGCCCTTCCCGCCGAGGTCGACGGTGTACGCAGGGATGTCGTGCTCGTCGATCGCACCCTGGGTGCCGTTGGCGAGGCGGGTGCCGAGGTGGTTCAGGTGTGCGTAGGCGTCGGGCGTGAGGATCTCGGTGAGGGTCGCGAGGCCGGCCGCCGCGATCAGGGGGTTGCCGTTGAAGGTCCCCTGCTGCGCGGCACCGTGGGCGATGATGTCCATGAGGTCGGCCCGGCCCCCGAATGCGGCGCCGGGGGTGCCGCCGCAGATGGCCTTCGCGAAGCAGGCGAGGTCGGGCTGCACGCCGTAGCGCTCGGTCGCACCACCGGGCGCGACCGTGGCGCCGCTCTTCACCTCGTCGAAGATGAGGACCACGCCCCTGCGGGTGCAGATCTCACGCAGCGCTTCGAGGTATCCCGGCTCGGGCTCGACCAGCCCGATGTTCATCATCACCGGTTCGAGGATGAGACACGCGGTGGTGTCGGCATGGTCGGCGAGGAGCGCGTCGAGCGCACCCGCGTCGTTGAACGGCACGACGCGGGTGTGGTTCGCGACGTCGGCGGGAATCCCCTTCGACATCGGCAGCGTCGGCGAGTGCTCGAGCCCGCCGACCGCCTCGGCGTTCGGCACCACCGAGAACATCACGGTGTCGTGATGGCCGTGGTACGACCCCTCGATCTTCACGATGTCGTCGCGTCCGGTCGCGGCGCGCGCGACTCGGATCGCGTCCATGGTCGCCTCGGTGCCCGAGTTGGCGAAGCGGACCTGTTCGAGCCCGAAGCGGCGGCACAGCTCCTCGGCGAACGCCACGGTGACCTCGGTGGTCGCGGCGAAGTGCGTGCCGGAGCGCGCGGCGCGGTCGATGGCCTCGACCACCTTGGGGTGGGCGTGGCCCACCACCATGCAGCCGAACCCGTTGTGGTAGTCGACGCGCTGCACGCCGTCGACGTCCCACACCTGGCTGCCGAGTCCGTGGTCGATGTAGATCGGATACGGATCGCCGGCCTGGAAGCTCGACGCAACGCCGAGCGGCAGCGACCGGATCGCGCGCTCGTACAGCGCCCCGGACGCGGGCGTAGCGTCGATCAGCTTCTTGGTCTCTTCAGCGGCAATTTCTGAGGCGCGTTGCGAGAGGTCACTGCTCATCAGGTCTGCTCTTCTCGGTGATGGCTCGGTGATCGGTTCAGTGTTTGATCATGACGTGCTTGATCTCGGTGTA
>JBBRHS010000315.1:0-3935 GCA_038222385.1 Acidimicrobiia bacterium | reverse complement strand
CGGTCGGGTCGTGGGGGTGGCCACCGGGTGGACCGGCCTCGGGGTCGCGTTCCTCTCCGAGCTCCTCGTGGCCGCCGCGACGCGGGACGAGGGCATCGGATCACACCTGCTCGCCGCAGTCGAGGACCTCGCCCGGCGACGTGCCTGTTCGACGCTGGCATTGCGCACCGAAGCGGGCTCGCGGGCCGCCGGGTTCTCCCTGGCGCGCGGGTGGTCGATCGAGGCCACGTTCCCGCAGTGGCTCGCCGGACGCGACTTCGTGCAGCTCCGCCGGGACCTCTGAGCCCGACGGTCTCGTGGTGAGGCGGTCCGGTGGTTGGGTGGTCCGGTGGTGAGGCCGGTGGTCAGGTCTGTGGTCAGGTCTGTGGTGCGGGGCACGCCGGCACGACGACCCGCTCGCCGAACACCTCGACCTGAGAGCAGTCGATGCGCCGAGCGTCGTTGATCGCTTGGAGCTGCCAGGCCGCACCCAGCGCGAGCGCCCCGAACACCACCACCGAGAAGACCTTCAGTGCCGGTCCACGGGCGAGGGCCACGAAGACGAGCGCGAGGACGACAGCCAACACCGAGAGGCCGACGAGCACCACTTGCAGCCGGTCGAAGTCGAGCCAATCGGGCATCATTTCGCAACGGTACGCCCGAAATGGGCAATCCGGCATGGGCCAAACGGCCTACGTGCTCCCGTTGGTGCGATTGTCCACCCTGGGTGGCGCGCAATCGCACCAACGCAGCCGCGGTGGGGGTCCTAGCGCTCGTAGAGGGTGACGCCGACGCGGAAGAAGTCGTTCTGTTCGGCGATCGTGTGGGTGGTCTCGAGTGCCCCGGCCACCTGCTCGGCCCGGAGTGGGGCGGCGTCGGTCGTGGAGTCGTTGGGCACCAGGTACCAGACCCGATCGTGGCTCGCCCCGACCTCGGCGAGGCGGGCCCGGGTGAGCACCAACGGGTTCTCGTAGAGCGGGAAGGGATTGAAGTCGGCGGGCGGGAAACGCAGCGTCGGTCCGTCGGCCGGATCGGTGGAGCGGCCGTAGTACTCGTAGAGCATGATCCGGTCGGCGTCGTACAGCACGACAGCGTCGCCGGGCTTCCCCACGCGCTCGACCTGTTCGACGGCGGCGCGCCAGTCTTCCTTCTGCGGGTCCACGTACCACCGACGCAGACCGATCGCCTGCAGCGCGACGATCAGGACGACTCCCGCAACGAGCAGTCGCCGGTCATGCAGGGTCGCGATCCCGCGCGCCACCACGATCGCCAACGCCGGGGCCAGGAAGCTCAGGTACCGCAACGCGGGCGGACGATCGACCAGGGCCGTTGCGAAGATGCCGAGCGCCGGGATCGCGAGCACCAGGAGGGGAAGGAGCAGGCGCCACAGCGCGTCGCTGCGGCCCTCGGCCCGCGCGACTTGGATGGCGGCGACAACCGTGCCGAGCGTCGCGAGGGCCACGACGGCCGCGAGGAGCGGACCCGCGCCACCGGCGAACCCACTGATCATCCCGGCGATTCCGCTCAGGTCGAGGGCCGGGTTGTTGTAGATCTGGTCGCTGCCCCGGGTGACCGCGACCCACCAGTACGGCAGCGTGAACACGGCGGCGCCCACGAGGCTCAGCGCGACCCGCTTCACGAGTCCTGGGGTTCGGGGCCGGACCGCGAGCGACAGCACCTGGGCGAGCGGAACCAGCACGACGTAGAAGTGCGCATAGATGCCGAGCGCGACCGCGATCGCGTAGAGCCACCAGCCCCGGTCGGTCTCGACGGCGCGGACGAAGAGGTAGGTGGCGAGCGTGGTCAGGAGCGCGGCCATCATGTAGCTGCGGGCTTCCTGGGCGTGCTGCACGAAGAACGCGTTGGTCGCGAGGATCACCGTCGCCGCGATGGCGACGGAGAAGCCGAACAGACGTCGACCGAGCGCGTAGAGCGCGGCGACGGTCCCGATGCCGCACGCCGCGGAGAGCAACCGAATCCACGTCTCGCTGTCGCCGTTGAGTCCGATCCAGGCCCGGAGCGCGGCGTAGTAGAGCGGCATGTTGGCTTCGTCGTAGCGCAGCGTGTGCAGGAAGTCGCTCGTGCTCATCCGGGCGATGAACCAGCTCACCGATTCGTCGAACCAGAGGCTCTTGTCGCCGAGGCGGTACCAGGCCAGCCCCGCGGCGACGAGCAACACTGCGGCGAGCGCGATTCCGCGCGTGCGGCGCGACGGTTCGAGCGCGATCGTCCTGTCGGTCAGGGTGTCGGTCACAATGCCGGCGGAGTCGGCGGTCTCAGTCGAACTTGAGCGCGGAGTACCGCATGAGCTTCTGCCACTTGTGCCGTGCGTCGATCTTGCGGATCGTCCCCGACTTCGACCGCATCACGAGGGTCTGGGTCGACGCGCCGTCGCCCCAGTAGCGGACGCCCTTCAACAGCTCACCGTCGGTGATGCCGGTGGCGGCGAAGAACGCGTCGTCGCCCGACACCAGGTCGTCGGTGGTGAGCACCCGGTCGAGGTCGTAGCCGAGGTCGAGCGCGGCCGTGCGCTCTTCGTCGTTGCGGGGCCAGAGGCGTCCGATCTGGGCGCCGCCCAGCGCCTTCATCGCGCACGCAGTGATGACACCTTCGGGCGTGCCGCCGATGCCGAACAGGATGTTGGCGCCGCTGTCGGGCCACGCAGTCGAGATCGCGCCGGCAACGTCGCCGTCGGGGATGAGGCGGATCCGGGCGCCGGCTTCGCGGCACTCCTTGATGATCTCGGCGTGGCGGGGCCGGTCGAGGATCACCGCAGTGACGTCGTCGACGTCTTCGCCGAGCGCCTTCGCCACGGCGCGGAGGTTGTCGGTGACCGACGCGTCGAGGTCGATCACGTCGGCGGCTTCGGGGCCGACCGCGATCTTCTCCATGTAGACGCAGGGTCCGGGGTCGAACATCGCACCGCGCTCGGCGACGGCGATGACCGCGATGGCACCGGGCCGGCCGAGGGATGTGAGGGTGGTGCCGTCGATCGGGTCGACGGCGATGTCGCACGGCACCCCGCCCGCGCCGATCTCCTCGCCGTTGAACAGCATCGGGGCTTCGTCCTTCTCGCCCTCACCGATGACGACGATGCCGTCCATCGACACGCTGTTGAGCACCAGCCGCATCGCGTCGACCGCGGCGGCGTCGGCCGCGATCTTGTCCCCCCGCCCCATCCAGCGGCCTGCGGCCAGGGCCGCGGCCTCGGTGACCCGGGCCAGTTCCATGGCGAGGTTGCGATCGGGAGGCTGGGGTTGCTCCATGGGCGTTCCAGTCCAGTTCGCGTGGGGACGAGGTCGTTCCGCACCGTAATCCACAGCTACCGACCCCAGCTAACCCCCTCGCCGGCCGCTCACCTTGACCGGTCGGGTCGGCGCGCGGGACTGTGACGCGTTCCATTTCTGCTGATGGCCGGGGAGCGCACGTCGTGGGTCGACTCGAGGGCAAGGTCGTGATCGTCACCGGTTCGGCGTCGGGGATCGGGGCGGCAACGGCCACCCGTCTCCGGGCCGAGGGCGCGACGGTCGCCGGCTTCGACGCCACTCCGCACGGTGACGACGTGGTCGTCGACGTGCGCGACGAAGGCGCGGTCGGCGCTGCGGTCGTCGCGGTCGCAGCCGAACACGGCCGGATCGACGGACTCGTGAACGCAGCGGGGGTCGCGGGCGGCGGCCCGATACATCTCGTCGACGCCGAGGAATGGGATCGCGTCGTCGACATCAACCTCAAGGGGACCTTCCTCACCAACAAGCACGTCGTCGGGCAGATGGTGGACCAGCAACCCGACTCGATCGGTCAGCGGGGTTCGATCGTCAACATCGCGAGCATCGTGGGAATCGAGGGGACCGAGGGCGGGAGCGCGTACAACGCCTCGAAGGGGGGCGTGGTGATCCTCACCAAGAACATCGCGCTCGACTACGGCCGCAAGGGCATCCGCGCCAACTGCGTGTGCC
>JBBRHS010000314.1:0-3940 GCA_038222385.1 Acidimicrobiia bacterium | reverse complement strand
GTCGCGGACCGCGATGTCGGCGAGGACCTTGCGGTCGACCTCGACCTCGGCCGCCTTCAACCCGGCGATGAACCGCGAGTAGCTGATGTCGTTCTGACGGCAGGCGGCGTTGATGCGCACGATCCAGAGCCGACGGAACTCGCCCTTGCGGGCCCGACGGTCCCGGTAGGCGTAGACACCCGAGTGCATGACCTGCTCGTTGGCCTTGCGGAAGCTCCGGCTCTTCGCGCCGGAGTAGCCCTTCGCGGCCTTCAGGACGGAGCGGTGGTTCTTCCGTCCGTTGACGGAACGCTTGACGCGCGCCATGTCAGGCCCTCCCGAGCATCTTCTCGACGTGCTGCTTGTCCTTGCCGACGACCTCGGTCTGACGACCCAGGCGACGCTTGCGGCGCGACGACTTCTTCTCCAACAGGTGGGAACGGTTCGAGTTGCGGCGCCGGATCTTGCCGGTCCCCGTGACCCGGAAGCGCTTGGCGGCTCCCCGGTGTGTCTTCTGCTTCGGCATCACTGTGCTCCTGCGGAGTCGGTCGCGGGTGCGACCGCCTCGGTCGTGTGGACCTCGGGTGCGGGTACGTCTGGTGTGGGTGCGTCTGGTGTGGGTGCGTCTGGTGTGGGTGCGCCCGCGGCGGGTGCTTCCACTGCAAGGACCTCGGTCTTGGGCGTTGCCGCCTTGGCCGCCTTCGCCTTCGAACTGCGCGACTTGCTCGACTTGCTCACCGGTTTGCGGATCGGGTTGAGCACCATGGTCATGTTGCGGCCGTCCTGGCGGGGCGACGACTCGACCGTGGCGAACTCGGCGACGTCTTCGGTGACCCGCTGGAGGATCTTCAGACCCAACTCCGGGTGGAACACCTCGCGACCACGGAACATGATCGTGAGCTTCACCTTGGCGCCTTCACCGAGAAAGCGTTCGACGTGCTTCATCTTGGTGACGTAGTCGTGGCCGTCGATCTTGGGCCGGAACTTCATCTCCTTGATGACGACGTTCGTCGTCTTCTTCCGCGACTCCTTGCGCCGCTGCTCCTGTTCGTACTTGTAGCGGCCGTGGTTCATGATCCGACAGACCGGCGGATTCGCGTTGGCCGCAACTTCGACCAGATCGAGCTCCTGCTCCCGGGCGACGGCGAGCGCCTCCGGCAGCGTCCTCACACCCAGCTGGGTCCCGTCGGAGTCGACGAGGAACACCTCCCGGGCACGGATCCGATCGTTGATTCGGGCATCGTCGGTAGAAATCTGCGCATCACCCCATGGACTCGGTTCCGACTGCAGACGCGCAGACGGCGGACACGGGAAGCGTCCGCCGCAGGACCCCAGGGTCATGCGCTCGCGCGCACGACACGGTGATCGAATGGAGACGACCCGGACTGCGTAGCACGATCCCGACCCGAGGGGCAGGGCACCGGCAGCCAGGTGGGGTCGACGCGAACAGTTCGCACGCGCCGATCCACTTCCCAGTTAAGTTGTGCCCGTGAGGATAGCAGCGTGAGCAGCATCTGGACCCCCGGTGGCGAATACCAGCCCCAGGACGAGCCCGAACCCCCCACCGCCGGCGGTGGCCCCGGAGACGCCGACCGCTACGTCGACGAGACGGGCGCCGAGCTCGACGAAGAGCAGGTCAGACAGGCCCTGGCCCAGCTCGCGTCGACCCCGGTGGCTGCGATCCTCAGCGATCACGCCATCCGGCTCCACGAGCTCGCCGTGCTCCATCTCGGTCTGAGCGCCGAACGGATCGAGTCCTTGGCCGAGGCCGGCCTCGCGATCGACGGCATGGCCGCCCTGGTCGACGGGCTCGGCGACCGCCTCGGCGACGCCGCCCGCCCGCTCGCCGACGCCCTCGCGCAGCTCCGCCTGGCCTTCGTGCAGGTGAGTGAAGAGCGCAGCAGCGGCGGCAGCAGCAGCGGCGGCGGCTCCTAGCTCCGATGGGCCTGCGCATCGAGGACTACGCCCTCATCGGCGACACGCAGACCGCGGCGCTCGTCGGCACCAACGGCTCGATCGACTGGTGGTGCGCCCCCCGCTTCGACTCCGCGTCGACGTTCGCTGCGATCCTCGGCGACGAACGCCACGGTCGCTGGCGCATCGCCCCGGCGGGCGGCCTCCAGACGACGACCCGTCGCTACCTCGACGAGACCCTCGTGCTCGAGACGACCTTCGTCACCGACGACGGGACCGTCAAGGTGACCGACTGCATGCCGATCCGGCATCGCAGCGTCGACATCGTCCGGGTCGTCGAGGGGGTGTCGGGCCGGGTGCCGATGCGGATGGATCTCTCGATCCGCTTCGACTACGGCTCGATCGTCCCGTGGGTGCGCCACCTCGACGGCGACCTGCGCGCCGTCGCCGGACCCGACGCCGTGATCCTGCGCACACCTGTGCACACCCACGGTGCCGGGATGGAGACGATCGCCGACTTCGTGGTCGAACCGGGCGACTCGGTGCCGTTCGTGCTCGCCTGGCACCCGTCGAACACCGACCCGCCGCGTCCGCTCGACGCCTCGCGCGCGGTGAAGGACACCGCGCGGTGGTGGCGGAAGTGGGCGAAGCGCTCGCGGTACCAGGGTGAGTGGCGCGACACGGTCACCCGATCCCTCATCACGCTGAAGGCCCTCACCTACGCGCCGACCGGTGGGATCGTTGCCGCCCCGACCACCTCGCTGCCCGAGTGGCTCGGCAGCGTCCGGAACTGGGACTACCGGTACTGCTGGGTGCGCGACGCGACCTTCACCCTGCTCGCGCTCATCGAGGCGGGGTACATCGAGGAGGCGAACGCGTGGCGTGAATGGCTCATCCGGGCCGTCGCCGGCTCGCCGTCGGACCTCCAGATCATGTACGGCGTCTCGGGCGAGCGGCGGCTCACCGAGTTCGAGTTGACCTGGATGCCCGGCTACGAGCAGTCGAGCCCCGTGCGGGTCGGCAACGCGGCGTCGGAGCAGTTCCAGCTCGACGTGTACGGCGAGCTGTTCGACGCCAACTTCCACGCGATGGAAGCGGGCGCCGATCCCGACGCCGACCTGCTGAGCATCCAGATCGCCCTCCTCGAGTGGCTCGAGGGCGCCTGGCACCGACCCGACGACGGCATCTGGGAGGTCCGCGGACCACGTCAGCACTTCGTGCACTCGAAGGTGATGGCATGGGTCGCGTTCGACCGGGCGGTGCGGGCGTGTGAGATGTACAAGCTCGACAACGCATCCGTGAACCGGTGGAAGCACCAGCGCCAGGAGATCCACGACCAGGTCTGCGTCGAGGGCTACGACACCGAGAAGAACGCCTTCACCCAGGCCTACGGGTCGAAGCGGATGGATGCCGCGGTGCTCATGATGCCGCTCGTCGGGTTCCTGCCCGCGTCCGACGAACGCGTGCGGAACACGGTGGGCGTGATCGAACGTGAGCTCATGCACGAGGGCTACGTCGCCCGCTACGACACGACCGGCGTCGACGACGGGCTCCCGCCGGGTGAGGGCGTGTTCCTCCCGTGCTCGTTCTGGTACGTCGACAACCTCTCGCTGATGGGCCGCCACGACGAAGCCGAGGCGATGTTCCGCCGTCTCGCCGGCCTCGCCAACGACGTCGGGCTGCTCGCCGAGGAGTACGACCCGGTCGCGAAGCGTCAGCTCGGGAACTTCCCCCAGGCCTTCACGCACATCCAGCTCGTCAATTCCGCGTTCAACCTCTCGCACGCCGCGACGAATACCGCGAACGCCGCCACCGGGGCTGCGACCGATGCCGAGGAACCGATCGCCACGGGCCCCGCGGTGTCACGCTCTCGGCGTACGCACGAAGACGGCGGCGCCCACGCGGCGCGCCACGGCTAGCGCGTCAGCTTCACCAGCCGGCACGCCTCCCAGCGGCCCAGACCACCGGGAACGACGACGAACTCGACCGCGGTGCCGACGTCGATCGTTCGCGAGTCGTCGGCGACCCGCGTGCAGTGGAACGGGAA
>JBBRHS010000313.1:0-3961 GCA_038222385.1 Acidimicrobiia bacterium | reverse complement strand
CGGCGGGACCTGCTTGCGGTGGACGTTCGCGTTCGCACCCCGAGCCGAGGTCGCCGACGTGCTCGCCGGTTCCCACGAGTTCATCGGCCAGACCTTCGCGTCCGCGATGTCGGGCCTCGCGGACCAACTCCTCGACGGCTGACAGGAGAAGAAGCGGAGTCGGCGGACACTGGTCGCGGGGCCTGAGGTCCCGGGCGGTCGAGCCGACACAGCGGATTCGACCATCGGGCCGGTCAGACGAGGGCGGGGGTCGGGACGGCGAGGACGGGCATGTCCTCGGGGGCGCCGAACGCGACCGCGGCCTTCGAGAACGCGATCGCGGTGGTGACGGTCGCGGTGAGCTCGACGATCTGGGCGCTGTCGAACTCGGCGAGCATCGCGGCGCGGAGCTCGCTGTCGACTCCGGCCGGATCGTTGATCAACTGGTCGGCCCAGCGCGCCGCGAGCTTCCAGCGCGCGGGCAGGTCACTGTCGGCATAGGCGTCGTCGATCTCGGCGACGTGCTCCTCGGTGAGCCCGGCGGCCCGGGCGCCGTCGAACCGGAGGTTCTTGCAGATCCCACAGCCCGTCACGCGCGCGTTGCGGAGTCGGCCGACCTCCTTCGTCGGTTCGTCGACCACACCGTCGGACCAGAGCGTGCCGTAGAACCGGTTGAACGCAGCCCACAGCTCGGGGCGGTGGTCGAACGGCGTCGCGCCGCCCTTCGGCGTCGCGAGCCGGGGTGCCGGGCTCACGGGAGGCTCCCGACATATGAGCGGGGTCCGGGCACGGGAGTCGGGTCGTCGGCGATCGGCTCGACGTCGAGCGCGAGCCGCATCCGGGTGAGGGCATCGAACATCGCAACGGCCAGTGTGAGCGTCGCGAGGGCAGGTTCGTCGAACTCCCGGTGCATCGCGGCGAAGTGGTCGTCGGTGAGGCCGTGCGGATCGATCACGTACTGCTCCGCGAACTCGATCGCGCTCCGTTCGGCGGTGGTGAACGCGGGATCGTTCGGCCACCGCGGGAGCGCGGTGATGCGATCCTCGGTGAGACCCGCCTCGGTTGCGTCGGTGTAGCGGATGGCCCGCTCCGCGTCGCACCCCAGGATCGTCGCGATGCGGAGGCGACACAGCTCGACGACCGCCGGATCGATCACGGCCGCGTCCCACAGCCCCGCGTACATCTCCCGGAACCGAGCGTAGGCCTCGGGGCGGAGGCCGAAGACCCGATCGAGGGGCGTGGCACCCGACGCGGTCTCGGGGAGCCAGGTCACCCGCCCGGCTCCCAGATCGTGGCCGCGTAGCCCTTCTCGAGGAGCTCGTCGAGCACCTCGCCGCTCACCCCTTCGAGCTGCATGTGATCGCGCAGCATGCAGTCGGGCGTCGCAAGGTCCGAGCGGTCGGACCACTCGTCGGGGCGCCACAGCGCCCCCCGACGGAACGCCTTGGCGCAGTGGATGAACGCCTCCGACACGTCGACGCCGATCGCCGCGGTGGGTCGCCGGTCCTTCACCGCGCACACGTCGAGGACTTCGGGGTCGCGGGTCAGCGACGCGCGCCCGTTGACCCGGAGGGTCTCCTCGAGCCCGGGAATCACGAAGAGCAACCCGATCGCACTGTTGCCGACGATGTTGGTGAGGGAGTCGAGGAGGTTGTTGCCGGAGAGGTCGGGGATCGCGAGGCGGTGGTCGTCGAGCACGACGACGAAGCCGGCCGGCCCACCCTTGGGCGACACGTCGGCGGTGCCGTCGGGCGCGACCGTGCCGACGAGCACGAACGTCGCGTGCGCGACGAACGCCCGACAGTGCTCGTCGAGGTGGTCGATCCGTTTGCGTTCGGTGGTCTCGGCCGGGCGGCGGTAGTGCTCCCGCAGCTCGTCTTCACTGGTGATGCACTCCCGGAACGGACTCATGACCGCCAGCCTACGGGGAGCAGCGGAACGTTGTTGTCCCACCCTTCTGAGACGATGTCCTCGATGTTCACGGAGGAACTGGCTGCGGCCCGAACTGCTCTGGAGGCGATCGCCGGGGGGTTCGACGCGTCGTGTTCGGGACGTGACGCGGTCCGGGTGGTGGAGCAGATGGGCACCATCCACCGGCTCGCGGATGCGGTCACGTCGAAGGCCGCGAAGCGGATCGCCGACACGAACGCGCATGTGGCGCACGGGGACCGGTCGGCGGCGGAGTTGTGTGCGCGACTCGTCGGTGTCGGTTCGGGTGACGCGAAACGCGCGATCGACAACGCGGACCGCCTCGAGGGCCTTCCCGAGACCGATGCCGCGGTGCGCGAGGGTCGCCTGTCGGCCCGGGAAGCCGAGATGATCTCGGCGGTGGCGGTGCTCGACCCTTCGGTCCAGACCGAGTTGCTCGCCGCAGTGGGTGATGGGCTGCGGCCGTTGCAGGACGCGTGCGCGAAGGCCAGGGCCCGGACCGAGGACCAGAACGCGCGGTCGGAGCGGCAGCACGGGGCGCGGTCGTTGAAGATGTGGAACAACACCGACGGGATGGTCGAAGGCCACTTCCGGCTCACGCCGGAGGTGGGTGGGCCGTTGAAGACCGTGATCGAGGAACACACCAATCAGGTGTTCCGATCGAAGTGGCGTGAAGGTGTCCGCGACAGCAACGACGCCTACGCCGCCGACGCGCTCGCAGCGCTCGTGCTCGGCGAACCCGACGCAGCGAAGGCCGGCGCAGAGCAGGTCGGCGCAGAGCAGGTCGGGTTCGAACAGGCCGGGACCGAGCAGTCGGCGCAGAGCAGGCCGGGGCCGCGAAGAAGGCGCGTGGGGTCGGCTCGAAGCGGGCCGGGGGGTACACGACGCACGTCGTGATCGATTGGGAGGTCCTGTCGCGGGGGTTCGCGCTGCCGGGCGAGACGTGTGAGATCCCCGGGGTCGGGCCGGTGAACGCGCAGTGGGTCCGGGAGGTGCTGGGTGAGGCGTTCGTGACCGCGATCGTCAAGCATGGCAAGGACATCTCGACGGTGGCCCACCTGGGGCGCCACATCCCGGCCGAGTTGCGGACTGCGATGGTGGTGTCGGGTCGGGAGTGTTCGATCGAAGGGTGTTCGTGTCGGGAGTACCTGGAGCTCGATCATTGTGAGGTCGACCATGCGCAGGGTGGGCCGACGGCGCGCTGGAACCTCGCGTGGTTGTGTTCGGTGCACCACAAGCGAAGAACCCAGGGCTGGCGTCTCGGCCCGCCCGACCCCGCAACCGGAAAACGACCCCTCGACCCACCCGGCGCATCCTGCGCGGCCTGACACCGGGGTCGCCTCGACCGGGCCTGCGCTGCTAGAGATAGGCCCATGGCAGACATGTGCAAGGACAGGGTCGTAGTGGTCACCGGCGCCGGCCGGGGCATCGGGCGCGAGTACGCGCTGATGCTGGCGGGCGAGGGCGCCAAGGTCGTGGTGAACGACGTCGGGGGCAGTCGAGACGGTACGGGCCACGACGGTGGTCCGGCGCACGACGTGGTGGCCGAGATCGAGGCGTTCGGCGGGACGGCCGTCGCCAACGGCGACGACATCTCGAGCTGGGACGGCGGCGGGACCGTCGTCAAGCAGGCGATCGACACCTACGGCACGATCGACGCCGTCATCAACAACGCCGGCATCCTGCGCGACCGCATGCTCGTGAACATGACCGAAGAGGAGTGGGACGCGGTCATCAAGGTGCACCTGAAGGGCACGTTCTCGGTCTCCCGCTTCGCCGCTGCGTACTGGCGCGAGCGTTCGAAGGCCGGCGAGACGAACGACGCGCGGATCATCAACACGACGTCGCCGTCGGGTATCTACGGCAACGCGGGCCAGACCAACTACGGCGCGGCGAAGGCGGGCATTGCGAGCTTCTCGATCATCGCCGCGATGGAGCTCGAGCGCTACGGCGTGACCGTGAACGCGATCGCCCCGACCGCCCTCACCCGCCTCACCGAAGACCTCGGTCTCGGCGGTGCCGACGAGAAGACCAAGGCGGCGATGGACCCGCG
>JBBRHS010000312.1:0-3993 GCA_038222385.1 Acidimicrobiia bacterium | reverse complement strand
GGGCGACTGATGCCGCCACCGCGTTCCTCGCGCTCTGCGATCGCCGGGGAGTGACGTCGAGCGCACTCGGAGGGCTCGGGCTCGATCCGATCGGTGCGTACGGCTCGAGCGGTGGCGCAACCGACCTCGAAGCGGAGCTCGACGCCGCGGTCGAGCTCGCCGGGCGGTGCCTGGCCGATCATCCCCAGGTGCGGGCGTTCACGATCGATGGCACCCGCTACCACGATGCCGGCGCCGCCGATGCCGAGGAGCTCGCGTGTGCACTCGGTACCGGAGTGGCGACCGCTCGTGCCCTCGTCGGGGCGGGCCTCGACGTCGACGCCGCGTTCGCGCAGCTCGAGTTCCGCCTGGCCGCCACCGCCGACCAGTTCCTCACGATCGCGAAGCTGCGGGCCGCCCGCAGGCTCTGGTCTCGCGTCGCGCAGGTCGCGGAGGCGGGAGCCGGCTCGGGTGCCCAACTGCAGCACGCGGTCACGTCGAGCGCGATGATGAGCCGCTACGACCCGTGGGTGAACCTGTTGCGAGCCACCGTCGCGGCATTCTCCGCCGGGATCGCCGGAGCCGACGCCGTGACCGTGCAGCCCTACGACCACGCTCGGACGCTCGACGGTTCGGAGCTGGGTCGCCGCGTCGCCCGCAACAGTCAGGCGGTGTTGATCGAGGAGTCGAACCTCGCCCGGGTGATCGATCCGGCTGGCGGCTCCTGGTACGTCGAGCACCTCACCGACGACCTGGCCCGAACCGCATGGGTGCGGTTCCAGGAGATCGAGCAGGCCGGCGGGATCGTCGCGGCCCTCGAGCAGGGAACCGTGCAGCGTCGGATCGCAGACACGTGGGACGAGCGATCCCGCAACCTCGCCCACCGTCGCGACCCGCTCACCGGCGTGAGTGAGTTCCCGAACATCGGCGAGGACCCTCCCGAACCGGAGGCTCCCGACCCGATCAGCGCGGGCGGTACCTTCGCGCCACTCCCGACCGTTCGGTATGCCGGCGCGTTCGAACGGCAACGCGCGCGGGCGGATCGCGTGGCCGCCTCTACCGGCGCGCGTCCATCGGCCTTCCTCGCGGCCCTCGGGCCGGCGTCGGTCCACACCGCGCGCGTCTCGTTCGCCAAGAACCTGTTCGAGGCGGGCGGGATCGTCACGGTCTCCGGATCAGGTTCGCTCGACCACGTGGTCAGCGAGTACCTGACGACTGGTTCGTCGATCGCGTGCATCTGCTCCGACGACGCCACCTACGCCGATCTCGCCGAGGCGACCGCGAGGTCCCTGACCGACGCCGGCGCGAAGCGGGTGTATCTCGCCGGCAAGCCGGGCGAAGCCCGGGCCGCGCTCGAGGCTGCGGGCGTCGACGAGTTCGTGTTCGCCGATTGCGACGCGCTCGCGGTGATCACCGGTGCCCTCGACGCGCTGGAGGCGCGGGCATGAGCAGATCGAGCGCGTTCTCGGACATCCAGAGCTTCGCCGACGTCGCCCTCGACGGGTCCGGCGACGCGGCGACGCGGCGAGCGTGGCAGGCGGGCGCGGAAGCCGAGACCGGCGGAGACCTCCGCGACTGGGAGACCCCCGAAGGCATCGGAGTGGCGCCGCTCTACGACGCCACCGACCTCGAGGGGCTCGACTTCCTCGGCACCTACCCGGGCCTTGCGCCGTTCCTCCGTGGCCCGTACCCGACCATGTACGCGAACCAGCCGTGGACGATCCGCCAGTACGCGGGGTTCTCGACCGCCGCCGACTCCAATGCCTTCTACCGTCGCAACCTCGCTGCCGGTCAGAAGGGGCTCTCGGTCGCCTTCGATCTCGCGACCCACCGGGGCTACGACAGCGACCACCCACGCGTCACCGGCGACGTCGGTATGGCGGGAGTCGCGATCGACTCGATCCTCGACATGGAGCAGCTCTTCGCCGGGATCCCACTCGACCGGATGAGTGTGTCGATGACGATGAACGGCGCGGTGCTCCCGGTGATGGCGCTCTACATCCTCGCCGCCGAGGAGCAGGGTGTCGCGCCGAAGCAGCTCGCGGGGACGATCCAGAACGACGTCCTCAAGGAGTTCATGGTCCGCAACACCTACATCTACCCGCCGGCTGCGTCGATGCGGATCATCTCCGACATCTTCTCGTACGCGTCGGCGGAGATGCCGAAGTTCAACTCGATCTCGATCTCCGGCTACCACATGCAGGAAGCGGGCGCGACCGCCGACCTCGAGCTCGGCTACACGCTCGCCGACGGCGTCGAGTACATCCGGGCGGGCATGGACGCCGGCCTCGGCATCGACGCGTTCGCGCCCCGCCTCTCGTTCTTCTGGGCGATCGGCATGAACTTCTTCATGGAGGTCGCGAAGCTGCGTGCCGCCCGACTGCTGTGGGCGAAGCTCGTGCGCCAGTTCGAACCGGAGAACCCGAAGTCGTCGTCGTTGCGCACGCACTCGCAGACGTCGGGCTGGTCGCTCACCGCACAAGACGTCTACAACAACGTCATCCGCACCTGCGTGGAGGCGATGGCCGCGACGCAGGGCCATACGCAGTCGCTCCACACCAACGCGCTCGACGAGGCTCTCGCGCTCCCGACCGACTTCAGCGCGCGCATCGCCCGTAACACGCAGTTGTTCCTGCAGCAGGAGTCGGGCACGTGTCGCGTGATCGACCCGTGGGGCGGCAGCGCCTACGTGGAGCGGCTCACCTACGAACTGGCCCGCAAAGCGTGGGTGCACATCGAGGAGGTCGAGGCCGCGGGGGGGATGACCAAGGCGATCGAGGCCGGGATCCCGAAGCTCCGGATCGAGGAGGCCGCGGCCCGCACCCAGGCCCGGATCGACTCCGGCCGTCAGCCGGTGATCGGGGTGAACAAGTACCGGCCCGACCGGGCCGAGCAGATCGACGTGCTCAAGGTCGACAACAGCGCGGTGCGGGTCGAGCAGCTCGAGAAGCTGCGCCGACTCCGGGCCGATCGCGACGACCGGGCCTGCACCGACGCGCTGGCGCGCCTCACCGCGGCCGGCCGGGCCGCGATGGACGGCACCCGGGAGTCGGGCCTCGGCCAGAACCTGCTCGCGCTGGCGGTCGACGCGGCCCGGGCCCGGGCGTCGGTCGGCGAGATCAGCCTCGCGCTCGAAGAGGTGTTCGGACGGCACACCGCGGCGATCCGTACCATCTCGGGTGTGTACCGCAACGAGGTCGGCGAATCCCCCAACGTGGCGAAGGTCCGGGCCCTCGCCGACACGTTCGCGGATAGGCACGGTCGGCGCCCCCGCATCCTCGTCGCCAAGATGGGCCAGGACGGTCACGACCGGGGCCAGAAGGTGATCGCGACCGCGTTCGCCGACCTCGGCTTCGACGTCGACGTCGGCCCGCTGTTCCAGACTCCCGCCGAGGTCGCGCGGCAGGCCGTCGAGGCCGACGTGCACGTGGTCGGGGTCTCGTCGCTCGCGGCGGGGCACCTCACGCTGGTTCCGGAACTGCGGGCCGAGCTCGCCGCGGTCGACCGGCCCGACATCATGATCGTGGTCGGGGGCGTGATCCCTTCCCAGGATTTCGACGCCCTCTACGCGGCCGGCGCGACCGCGATCTTCCCGCCGGGCACCGTGATCGCCGACGCCGCGGCCGGCCTCCTCGACGAGCTCGCGGTCCGGCTCGATCCCCGGACCTGACGCGTCGACCGACGAGACTCGCGTCGTGACGGGATCAGGAGCGGTCGTCGACGTCGACGCCTACGTCGACGGAGTTCGGGCCGGGAACCGGACGGTGCTGGGGCGGGCGATCACCCTCGTCGAGTCGAGCAAGGCCGCCGACGAAGCACCCGCGCAGGAGTTGCTCACGAAGCTGTTGCCGCATGCCGGCGGCGCGCACCGCGTCGGGATCACCGGAGTCCCGGGCGCGGGGAAGTCGACGTTCATCGACGCGCTCGGGACCGACCTCACCGCGGCCGGCCATCGCGTCGCGGTGCTCGCGGTCGACCCGTCTTCGAGCCGCACCGGCGGCAGCATCCTCGGCG
>JBBRHS010000311.1:0-3999 GCA_038222385.1 Acidimicrobiia bacterium | reverse complement strand
AGGTGGCGACCCGGGACCGTTCGCCGGTGTGCCGCTCGGCGTGAAGGAGCTTGCCCAGGTCGAGGGCATGCCCGACACCCACGCGTCGCAGCTGTATCGAGACAAGATCGCTGCGCACGACTGCACCGAGGTGGCCCGGCTCCGAGCCGCGGGTGCTGTGATCGTCGGCCTCACCACCGCGCCCGAGTTCGGGATCCCGAGTTTCACCAACTCGCCGTTGCACGGCGTCACCCGGAACCCGTGGAACACCGACCGCACACCCGGGGGTTCGTCGGGCGGCTCGGCCGCGGCGGTCTCGTCGGGGATGTTCCCTTTCTGCACCGGGAGTGATGGCGGCGGTTCGATCCGGATCCCGTCGTCGTACACCGGTCTCCCGGGGTTCAAGACCACGTTCGGGACCATCGGCGACGGTCCCGACGACGCGTTCGACGCCGGGCTGACAGGGGTGAGCGGACCGATGGTCCGTTCGGTGCGCGACGCGGCCCGCTACATCGACGTGACCGCAGGCCCGACGCTCAGCGACCCGACCTCGTTGCCGAAACCCCAGCCCTACGAGCCGATCGTCACCTCCGATGATCCTGCGGCGCGGTTGCGGGGCAAGCGGGTCGCGTGGTCGTCGACCCTCGGCTACGGAGTCGTCGACCCCGAGGTCGAGGAGGTTGTGCGCGCAGCAGCCGACGAACTGATCGAAGCGTCGGGAATGCAGCTCGTCGACCTCGACGTCGTCCTGCCGAAGCCGGGTCGGTCGTGGGGACTGCTCAGCGCGCCGAATCTCGCGGCCTGGCATCTCGAGAACGCGCAGGGTCACGAAGACGAACTCGACTTCCTGCTCCGCACCTCGATCGAGGGCATGCCGCACCTCCGGGCCCGCCACCTGGGATCCGCCGTTCGTCGCCGCCACGAGCTGCTGCTCGCGACCGCCGAGGTCTTCTCCCAGGTGGACATCCTGCTCACGCCGACCACGGCGACGACCGCGTTCGCGGCCGAGGGCGTCCTCTCGGGTGAGGTCGACGGTCGTGAGGTCGACCTCATGATCCTGTCGGCCGCGTTCACCGCACCGTTCAACATGACCGGCCAGCCCGGCTTCAGCATCCCCGCGGGGCTCGTGGGCGGGATGCCCGTCGGCCTCCAGGCCGTCGCCCGTCGGCTCGAAGACGACCTCACCGTCGCCTGTGCGGCCGTCCTCGAGCAGGCCCGCCCCTGGCCCAAGTTCGCCCCCACCTGACCGTTGGTGCGATTGCCCACCCTCTGGGTGGCCCAATCGCACCAACGGGACGGGGAGGTAACCTCGGGGGGTGACCGACGTGGTGCGTCGGCCGGGCGACCCCTCTCCTGATCAGGCCGGGGCGCCCAGGCCCCGACGCAAGAAGCAGGAACAGGAAGCGGCCTCGGAGGAGGTCACCGAGGTCGCGCCCGGCGTGCTGCGCATGCAGCTACCGATCTGGATGCCGGGCCTCGGTCACGTGAACATGTACGGCCTCGTCGACGACGACGGTCTCGCCGTGGTCGACCCCGGCCTCCCGGGCCCGAAGTCGTGGAAGGCGCTCAAGACGCGCCTCGCGACGGCGGGCTTCGGGCTGAACGACATCCACACCGTGATCGTCACGCATTCACACCCCGACCACTTCGGTGGGGCGGGGCGGATCAAGCACGAGGCCGGCGCGGAGCTGATCACGCACAAGGCGTTCACGACCTGGTCGCTCGACCAGAAGGGCGCGACGATGTCGGGCGAAGAGGCCGAGCGCCTCGAGCAGGAAGCAATCGACGAAGCCGCGCGCTACACCGGGCCCTCGTTCGAAGAGCTCCCCGCACTGGCGACCGACACCGACGAGTTCACGGTCGAAGACCAGCGACAGTCGGTGCCGTGGGGTGGCACCACACCGTGGGGTGGGAGCACACACCCGATGCCGCCGCTGAAGCGGCGGGTGATGATCCGCGCCATGCGCCTCGTCTACAAACCCCCCGCTCCGACCCGTCGCGTCCGCCACGGTTCGACGATCCGCCTCGCGGGGCGCGACTGGTTCGCGGTGCACACTCCAGGACACACGCTCGATCACCTCTGCCTGTACGACCCCGAGCACGGCATCCTGCTCTCCGGCGACCACGTGTTGCCGACGATCACCCCCCACATCGCCGGGTCGGCCAACGGCGACGCGCTGCACTCGTACCTCGCGACGCTCGACCTCGTCGCCCAGCTCGACGGTGTGAAGATCGGACTCCCGGCCCACGGCCACCCGTTCGACGACGTACCGGGTCGGGTCGACGCAATCAAGGAGCATCACGCCGAGCGCACCGAGACCCTGCGCGACGTCTCCGTCGCGATCGGGCCGGCCGGCGTGGTCGAGCTGTCCCACGAGCTGTTCCCCGAGCGGCACTGGGGCGTGATGGCGGAGAGCGAGACCTTCGCCCACGTCGAGCACCTCGCCCGGTCGGGTCAGATCGAGCGCTGGACCGAGGGTGACCGCCTCGTCTATCGGGCCGCGCCGCGAACCGAGGTCTGAGCCGCGCGGTAGCTTGCGGTGGTGGCAGACGAGCAGACCGCGCTGACCGACGAGGTCACCGACCTCCTCCAGCACCTCATCCGCAACCAGTGTGTGAACGACGGCACGCCAGGGTCGGGTCACGAGGCCCGCAGCGTCGACACGCTCTCGCAGTACCTCGGGTCCACCGGTCTCGACATGGAGCTCTACGAGCCGCAGGCAGGTCGCAAGAGTCTGCTGGCGCGCATCGAGGGCTCCGATCCCGACGCCCCCACGTTGATGATCATGGGCCACACCGACGTCGTGCCGGTCAACCCCGAGGGCTGGAGCCGCGACCCGTTCGCGGGTGAGATCTCCGACGGTCAGGTGTGGGGTCGCGGCGCGGTCGACATGCTGAACCTCACGAGCTCGATGGCCGTCGCGTTCAAGCACCTCGCCGACAGTGGGTTCCAGCCGAAGGGCACGCTCATCTACCTCGCAGTCGCCGACGAAGAGGCGCTCGGCACGTACGGCGCGAGCTGGCTCACCGAGCACGAGCTCGAGCACGTGAAGGCCGACTACGTGCTCACCGAGTCGGGCGGCTTCCAGATGCCGAGCCCCGGTGGCCCTCGCCTCCCGGTGATGGTCGAGGAGAAGGGCACCTACTGGTCGAAGCTCACGGTGCACGGCACGCCCGGCCACGGTTCGCAACCGTTCCGCACCGACAACGCGCTCGTCACCGCGTCGGAGGTCGTGCGCCGCATCGCGAACTACAAGCCGCCGCCGCAGCTGGCCGGCACCTGGACCGCGTTCGTCGAGGGCATGCGCTTCCCCGACGCACTCGCGAAGGGTCTGCTCGATCCCGACGGGTTCGACGAGTTCCTCGAGACGCTGCCCGTGGGCTTCTCCCGCCTCGCCCACGCCTGCACCCACACGACGTTCTCCCCGAATGTCGCCCACGGCGGCACGAAGACGAACGTCATCCCCGACACCGTCGAGCTCGAGGTCGACATCCGCACGCTGCCCGGCCAGGAGGGCGACGCGGCGAGGGCGATGGTCGTCGACGCGATCGGCGATCTCAACGACCGGGTCGACATCTGGTCGAACGACGACCCCTCGACGAAGAGCGACATCGACACCCCGCTGTGGGACGCGATGTCTCGGGTCACCGGCCGGCTGTGCGAAGGGTCGGCGCTGGTGCCGTTCATGATGGTGGGAGGAACCGACAACCGGTACTTCCGGCGGGCCGGCTCGGTCGGCTACGGCTTCGGGCTGTTCAGCGAGAAGCTGAAGTTCGAGGACTACGCCTCCATGTTCCACGGCAACGACGAACGTGTCGACCAGGACTCGCTGCGCCTGTCGACCGAGCTCTGGGTCGCGCTCGCCCACGAGTTCCTGGAGTAGCCGCTGCGCCGGCTCGATCGCTCACCAGTTCCGGCCCGTGGAGCGTGTCCGCCGGCTCCGCTTCTTCTCCTACTCGTTGGTCGAATCCGCTGCGCCGGCTCGATCGCTCACCAGTTCCGGCCCGTGGAGCGTGTCC